>CAYFLP010000006.1:0-21449 GCA_964344045.1 uncultured Bifidobacteriaceae bacterium | reverse complement strand
CCACCAGTGGCTCCGTGTTTCTGCTGCGTGGCTGACATCGCCGACACCCGTACCAAGCTCGAGATGTACGCATCGCAGGGCCAGTTGCTCGACAGCCATGCCAACCTGGTCGGGCACCTGCAGCCCGGCGGTGCCACCACCATCGCCTCTCTCCCGCAGGCCCCGGCCGACGACGAGACGATGCTGGAGCGCGCCTCCTGGGAAGAGGGTGCCGACTGACGGCCATCGCTGACGACCTCGGCCGGCCGGTCGAGGTCGTCCATCCCGCGCGTCGAGTGGTCAGCCTGGTGCCGTCTTTGACCGAGGCGATCGCCAGCGTCGACAGCGGTGCCCTCGTGGCCGCCACGGACTGGTGCACGCACCCGCACGGCCTCGACGTCGAGCGGGTGCGCGGCACGAAGAATCCCGATCGAGGCGCCATCGTGCGGTTGCGGCCGGACATCGTGATCGCCAACAAGGAGGAGAACCGCAAGCTCGACGTCGACCGGCTGACGGCGGCCGGCGTCAGCGTGTGGGTTACCGACATCGAGTCCCTCGACCAGGCCTTCGTGTCCATGCGGCGGATGTTCACTCGTGCCCTTGGCTGGCCCGTGCCCGGATGGCTCGATGCGGCGCAGGAGGCCTGGCAGGCACCGCCCCGACTGCCTGCCAGCACTGCGGCAGTGGCGATCTGGCGCGATCCCTGGATGTGCGTGGGCGGGCGCACCTTCACCGGCGACGTCCTCGCTCGCCTCGGCCTGCGCAATGCGTGGGGAGACTGCGCCGAGAGGTACCCGACAGTCGAACTTGCCGAGCTCGACCATGCGGATATCGAGCTGGTCCTCCTGCCGGACGAGCCCTATGCCTTCACTGCGAGCGACGGGCCGGAGGCTTTCCGCACTGCTCGCACCTGCCTCGTCGAAGGTCGCCTGCTGACCTGGTACGGGCCTTCCCTTGCCACTGCCCGGTCAGCTCTCGAGGAGGCCGTGCAGGGCTACCTCAGCCAGCAGTAGCCGAGCGGCGCAGCACCCAGGCGAGCACCCCTGCTCCCACGCCGCAGACGATCGCGGAGCCCAGCAGCCAGCCACCCATGACGTCCGATACCCAGTGGACGCCGAGCAGGATCCGGCTCACCCCGATGAGCACGCCCACCACGATGAGGATGATCCCCGCCGCCTTGCCCCAGCCTGCGTGCACGATGAGCAGGACCGCAATGCCGATCGAGGCATAGACGGTGATGCCCGCGCAGGCGTGGCCGCTCGGATAGGACGGCGAGGTGGCCATCGCCAGGACTCCGTCCGATGCCGGCCGTCCTCGATCGACCAGCTCCTTCACGATCGTCGCCAGGACGACGCCGATCCCGGCGCTCAGGACCACGAACACCGCGAGCGCGCGATGGCGTCGGAAGAAAAGCACCAGCGCAGCAACGACCACCACTAGGCCGGCGATCGCGTCATTGCCGATGAAGGACAGGGCGCGAGCGCCGTCTGCGACGAGGGCATGCGTCCGCGTGAAGTCGAACAAGGAGGTGCCCAGGCTCGCCAGCCCGCCGGCATCCGTCGGGCTGCCCATGACTGCCAGCGTGAGGATGCCGAAGAGAACGAACAGGACGAGGGACGCAAGGCCGAGTCGCCGCGAGGTCATGGCCCGAGACTACGCACTCCGGGGCTACTCCAGCCCGCGCGCCACGAGCGCATCGCCCATGTCGTCGGCATGGCGCAGCGAGCGCACGATCAACGGCACGACGAATGCCTGAGGCCTGGCTGAGAGGCCCCGGGCACGCTGGGCATCGCGCACCTGGTGCGCGAAGCCGCTGACGATCGGCACGGCACGGATCGCCAGGGCGATCAGGAGACCAACCCGCTCAGGCTCCACGCCGACGGGCGCTAGGGGCCGGCATGCGACGACCACCGCATCCGCCAGGTCAGAGGTCCGCGTGGTCAACGTGACCAGTGCTGCGAGCATGACGAGGACGACGATGACTCCCGCAACGACGACGGCGGACTGCCACCCGCGCGTGAGCCACTGGAAGGCCACGATGAACGCCAGGAACCACGCCAACGGCCGTACTTGCCGGGCCGCGGTCAACGGGCTGAAGCCCGCTATGGCGTAGGCCAGGAGGACTGCAACGCAGGCCGCGACGACGACTGCCACGCTGTCGAACCAGATCGAGCAGATGCCCACCACCACGAGGGCGACCAGCTTCACGCCGGCCGGAAGTCGGTGCACGAGCGAGTCGCCGGGGACGTACAGCCCAAGCTCGCTCATGACATGAGCCCGAGGTAGGCAGCAACAGCCTCGGCGGGAGCGGCATCGCAGACGAGCCGGGCCTCGTCGAACACGAGCACCCGATCGAAGCCGGCGAGCAGGTCGAGCTGGTGGGTGACGAGGATTACCTGGTGGTCCAGGCCTGCGATGGCCTCGCCGATCATGCGCGCGTTGCGCAGGTCGAGAAGCGTCGTGGGCTCGTCCATCACGAGCAGCCCTGGCTCGCGGATGAGCACAGCTGCCAGGGCGAGCAATTGCTTCTGGCCGCCCGACAGCAGATGGGAGGGATGGTCCGCATGCTGGGCGAGGCCGAAGCGCTCCAGGCAGGCATCGGTGCGCGCGGCCACCTCGGCCTTGGCCAGCCCGGACGACTTCAGGCTGAAGGCGACGTCCTCGCGCACCGTCGGCATCACGATCTGCGCATCGGGATCGGTGAAGCAGAACCCCACGGTCTCGCGCACCTTCCGGCCCTGGGACTTGGTATCGAGGCCGTCGACGCTCACCCTCCCCGACGCGGGCACGACGAGGCCGTTGAGCAGGCGCGCGAACGTCGACTTGCCCGACCCGTTCGCCCCGATGACGCCCACGCGGCGCTCGTCGAGCCGCACGCTCACGTCGTCGAGGACGAGCCGGCGCGCCTTGCCCTGGCCGTAGTAATGCGTGACGGCATCGACCTCGATCAGCGGCATGTCTCGACCACCACCGCGACACCCTGGCCGCCTCCGGCGGCAACGGCGGCAAGCCCGTAGCGTCCCAGGCCCTGCGTGACCAGTTGCGCGAACAGCCGCACCATGAGGACGGCGCCGGATGCGCCCCACGGATGCCCCAGTGCCAGCGCACCGCCTTGCGCGCATATCCGCGCATCGTCGATGCCGAGCTCGTCGCAGCAGGCAAGGACTTGTCCGGCGAAGGCCTCGTTGAACTCGATGACGTCGATGTCTTCCCAGGCCAGGCCAGCGCGCTGCAGTGCTGCTCGAGCAGCCGGCACGAGACCCAGGCCGGGAACCTCGGGCCGAACTCCTGCTGCGGCATGGGCGAGCACGCGCAGGCCGGCGACCCCGGACGCCCGTGCGGTGACGCCATCGACGATCGCCACGGCAGCACTCGCGTCATTCACCCCGCACGAGTTGCCTGCCGTCACCGAGCCCGCGTCGGCGAACGCGGCTGGAAAGCGTGCCAGGCGCTCGGCCGTCAGCCCCGCCCGCGGGCGCTCGTCCCGGGTGACCCCGCCCACCTGCACCAGCTCATGCTCGAAGGCACCGCCCTCGATCGCGGCAATGGCACGCTCGTGCGACCTCGCTGCGTACTCGTCCTGGCGCTGACGGCTGATGCCGCGAGCGCTCGCCAAGGCGTCGGCAGCGGCACCCATGTCGGGGTCGTCCCAGCCACGCGGGGCGAACGGGGCACGCTCGTAGCGAGTGCCCGAGCCAGCTGAATCCGGTGGCCACACCCGCCACGGAGCGGTCGATGCCGACTCGACGCCGCCCGCGAGGACCTGCCCCTGCCGGGCCGACACGCGATCGACCCCGGTGGCAATGGACGCAAGTCCGCTCGCGCACTGCCTGTCGACCGTCATCGCCGGCACCTCGACGGGCAGTCCTGCGGCGAGGGAGCACACTCGCGCGATGTTTCCGCCCGGCCCCATGCAGTTGCCGAGGATGACATCGTCCGGAAGCTGTCCGCCGGCCCGATGCCTGACTTCCGCGAGGACGGGTGCGGCGAGGTCCTCCACGGTCAGGGCCCTGAAGGCCCCGCCCGCCGACCCGATCGGCGATCGCGCGCCAGCGACGATCACGGGCCGGGTATCTGTCACCACGTGGCTCATCGTGCCATCGGCAGGGCAGGCGCCGCCTCCAGCATGCGCGCCAGGCGGGTGCGATCGAGCTTTCCCGCCTCGGTGAGCGGGAGCTCGGGGACGGCGTACCAGCGCCGGGGACGCGCCGCCGGAGCCAGGCGATCCCTGGCCACGGCCGCCAGCCGGGGGGCATCCTCCTCGCGGGTCACCGCAGCGACCACCAGCGAGCCCATCCGCTCATGGGGCAGGCCCACGATGGCGATCTCGCCGAGTGCCGATACAGCCAGCTCGGCCTCGATGTCGGCAACGAGCACCGTGGCACCGGCCGTCGTGATTGCTTCGGCCGAGCGGCCGTGCACGCGCAGGTAGCCGCCGTCGAGCCGACCGAGGTCCCCGACGGTTGCGAAGCCGATGGCATCGGTCGCGAAGGGGCCCGTGGCCGTCGCGTAGCCACGCGCATGAAAAGGCGAACGTGACCAGATCACGCCGTCGCGGACATCGACCTCGACCCCGGGGAAGGCAGTGAGGTCATCGGCGGCGGTTCCCCATGCGATGAACGACAGCTCGCTCGCCCCGTAGTAGTGGTGAACGACGATGCCCTCCATCGCAGCCTGGTCGCGAAGGCGGGGCTGGAGGATGTCGCCTGCGACTATCGCGACGGTGCCCTGCGGAAGTGCCCGGTCGTCGAGTGCCCGCGCAAGGGAGGCCGGCGTCAGGTGCGCGTGCGTGCACCCGGACGCCGTCTGGACTATCGCGGCACCTGAGGCCCGTGCGTGGACCGCGGCGAAGAGGTTCATGGTCGACGTGAGCGGTCCGGGGATCCAGGCGCGCGACGTCGAGCCGATGCCAGCGAGGTCCGCGAATGTCGGGAAGGAAGCCGCCCAGGACTCGGGCGTCCGCACGACCAGGCGAGGGGCTGACAGGGTTCCCGACGTTCGCAGGCCGATCAGGCGTCCGTGGCGCAACGCTCCCTCGAAGGCGACGACCGGGTCGGAAGTCGCCAAGAGGTCGATCGCGTCAGCGAACTCCTGCATCGACGGGCTCGGGTGCGACGTCACGGATGCGCAGCAGGCCGGGATAGGCCGCGTGCACGGGCTTGGCGATGAGTGCAGCGAGCACGGCCTTGATGATGTCGCCGGGGATGAAGACGGCTGTCGCCGCCACCGCTGCTGGCAGCGACAGGCCGCCGACGAGCATGATGCCGAGAATCCCGAAGGCGTAGAGGAAGACCACCCCGCCCGCGAGATTGAAGACGATGCCCAGGGGGATCGAGTAGGGGGCGCCCTTGCGCTCGGTCAGCCAGCCGATGACGAAGGCGGCGAAGGGGAAGGCCAGCAAGAACCCGACGCTGGGCGTGGTGAAGACCGCCAGGCCGCCGCGGCCACCGGCGAGCAGAGGCAGGCCGATCGCGACGAGCACGAGGAACAGCACTACCGAGCCGAAGCCCTTGCGCGCCCCCAGGATGGCGCCCGCGAGCATCACGCCCATCGACTGCAGGGTGATCGGCACGGGCAGGCCCGGCGGCTGGAAGGCCGGTACCAGGCCCATCGCTGCGATCAATCCCGCGAAGATGGCCATCTGGGCCAGTGAGCGCGCTCCCCCACGCGACGGACGTTCGCTGCCCTGGGCAGTCGCGTTGTCAGGCACGGCGGCAGCCTATCCGCGCCTCACGGCAACCAGGGCCGAAGGTGGCCCACGTCACCAGCATGGCCGCCACCGCGAGGTCGGGGGTGTGCCAGAGTGTCGGCAACTACAGCGGTGGAGGTCACATGGGCATCGTCGAGCAGCCGGTCGCGGAGTCGAGCGTCACGACCTGGGAGCGCACGGCCGATGTCGTGGTGGTCGGCCTCGGCGTCGCCGGGGCATCGGCGGCCCTCGAAGCCCATCGAGCGGGCCTCGATGTCGTGGTCATCGAGCGGGCATCTGCGGGCGGGGGCGCGAGTGCGCTCTCGCAGGGCATCTTCTACCTCGGCGGCGGCACGGGCGTGCAGACGGCCTGCGGCTATGAGGACTCCGCCGAGAACATGTACGCCTTCCTGCGCTCGGCCACGTCGACGACCGATGAGGAGAGCCTGCGCGTCTTCTGCGACGAGAGCGTCGAGGAGTTCGACTGGCTCGAGGCCCAGGGCGTGCCGTTCAAGCGCGAGGCCTACACCGGCAAGGCCGTCTACATCCGCACGGGCGAGGGCCTGCTGTCGACGGGCAACGAGAAGGTGTGGCCCTTCCGGGAGGCCGCCACGCCGGTGCCCCGCGGCCACCAGGTCTCCGGCGACGGCGATATCAGCGGCGGCTACGTCGCCATGCGCGCACTCCTTGCCACGTTCGACAAGGAAGCCGTGCCAGCGCTCTACGAGACTGCCGTCGTCGCGCTCGTCATCGACGACGATGGACGCGTCGTGGGCGTGAAGTGCCGCCAAGGTGCACGGGAGTTCTACGTGCGCGGACGCCTCGGAGTCGTGCTCGCCGCTGGGAGCTTCAACCTCAATGCCGACATCACCGCCGAGAACATGCCCCTGTTCGCGCAGTACGGCAAGCCGCTCGGCGAGCCCACGAACGATGGCGCAGGGCTGATGCTGGGCACGTCGGTCGGCGTCGCGACCAGCGGCATGCACGGGGTCTGTGCCACGGCCTCGATCTATCCCCCTGCCGACCTCATCAAGGGCATCGTCGTCAACGCCGAGGGCGTGCGCTTCATGCCGGAAGACGCCTACCACGGCCGCATGGCGACGAATATCGCCAAGCAGACCGACGCGAAGGCCTTCCTCATCCTCGACGAGGAGATCTTCGGCTACCCCAAGCACGGATCGCACACGTTCATCGACGCCTTCGAGACCGCCGACGAGATGGCGGCGGCGATCGGCGTTCCGGCGGATGCGCTCAGCACGACCATCGAGAGGTACAACGCCGATGCGGCCGCTGGAGACGACACGCAGTTCCACAAGTACAAGGAGTGGCTGAAGGTGATCGAGGCTCCCTATGCGGTCTTCGAGATCTCCATCCCCCGCTCCGACTACCACTGGATGTCGCTCGGCGGCCTGCGCACCAACCTGCACGGCCAGGCACTGCGCGAGGACGGCTCTCCCGTACCGGGCCTCTACGCCGCCGGCGCCTGCACCGCGCACCTCGCGCAGGACGGCGACGAGTACGCCAGCGGCATGAGCCTGGCTGCCGGCTCGTTGTTCGGGCGCCGCGCAGCCCGGCACATGAGCTCGGCCGCGTCCGCATGAGCACGCCGGTCGACGGACTGCGCCCGAAGCTCATCGCGGTCGACCTCGACGGGACCCTCGTGCCGCAGAGCGGCGGGGTGCCTTCAGGAGTTGCCGAGGCCATCGCGCGAGTCCATGACGCAGGCGCGATCGTCGTCGCCGCCACCGGTCGCTCGCTGTCGACTACCGGCTACGTGGCACGCGATGCCGGCATGCACGAGTGGGCCGTCGTGAGCAACGGCGCCATGATCGTCACCGTCGATCCGGAGACGGTGGTCGACGTGCAGACCTTCGACGCGACCGAGCTGCTCGATGAGCTCGCGCCGCTCCTGCCCCAGGCAACGTTCGCGGTCGAGACGATGACGGGCGAGTTCTTGACCTCGCGCCACTTCGTCGACGGCGGGGTATCCCTGCACATCCGCGAGGTGCCGTGGGCCGAGCTGACCCGCGAGCCCGTGGTCCGGCTGATCGCACGCAGCGACCACCATCTCGAGGAGGGGCTGGGCCCGGTGATCGAGCACCTCGACATGCACTCGATCGCCTTCGGCGTCACCGATGTCGCCTGGCTCGACCTGGGCATCAAGGGCATCACCAAGGCGACCGGCCTGGAGAGGCTGTGCGCCCGGCTGGGCATCGACCCGAGCGAGGTGCTCGCGATCGGCGACTCCATGAACGACATCGAGATGCTCCAATGGGCAGGAACGGCCGTGGTCATGGGCCACGCCAAGCCCGGCATTCTCGCGTTGGCCGACTACGTCACGACGGGCATCCCGGGGCAGGGCGTCGTCGAGGTGCTCGACCGCCTGTACGCCTAGGCGCACCCGACCGCGGATCTCCGGATCCTTCGCTGGTCGAGGCACCGGCGGGCCGGTTCAATTCAGTCGACACGCAGGCAGCAAGGCTCCGCGGGGTCGAATTGACCCAGGAGTTGGGTCAAATCTGTGCGGGGGTGGGGGCTACGGTGACCCAATGGATTATGGCTCCGGGGCCGGCCTTCTGGGCGCGGCGTACACGATCGCGCGCACCTTCCAGCCGAACCTGCTGACGCGCGCGTCCACCGACCAGGCGATCATCACGGGCGTCAGCTCGGCCGCTGCCTACGGGCTGTTCAGCGCCGGCGACGGCGTCCTGTCGGCCATTGCCTCCCGGATCAGCCGCACCGATGAAGCAGGGCCGATCGCGCGCACGCTCGTGGCCGGCACTGCGGGCGCCGCCGCCACAGCCACCGCCCTCGCCCTGCCGTGGCGCGAGCACGAGCCGAACAAGCGCGCCGCGATCCGGGTCGCCGCCCAGACCACCGCGGCGATCGCCGCCGCCAGCCTCGGGGCAACCGCAGTCATGCGCAGTCGCTCGCGCACCAGCGGAGCACTGGTCGCCCTCGCCGCGGCCGCCACGGGCGCCGCGGCCTACGCATCTGCGCGCACGTGGCAGGCACGACCGGGCTCGCTACTGGCCAGCGAGCTGCCGGGCTCCTCCGTCGACGGCAACGAGTACTTCTTCGAGGACACCGTCCGCGAGGTATCGCCGGCCAAGATGGCCGGCATCGGCGTCGGCGTCGCCGTCGCGACCTTCGCCCTGGCCAAGGCCGAGTCCGCCCTCACCCACGGCACCAGCCGCGGCGCCGCAGTGGTCTTCGGCGGCGAGCCCCAGGACCACCGCATGCTCGCGCGCATGACCGCAGCGGGTGCGACGGTCGCCCTGGCCCTGGTCGCCGTCTCGAAGGTGTCCGGGCTCCTGAGCAAGGGAGGCGGGGCCGTCGAGCCCGGCCACGCCACCGCGCCGACCGCACCAGAGATCACCGGCTCCCCCGCCTCCGGCCTGCCCTGGGAGAAGGTCACCCGCGAGGGTGCCCGCTGGCTGAGCATGACCCTGGAGCCCGCATCGATCAACGCGATCATGGGCACCACCGATGCCAAGCAGCCCATCCGTGTCTACTCCTCGCTCGACTTCGCCAGCACCGAGGCAGACCGCGCCCGCATCCTGCTGGAGGAGATCGACCGCACCAAGGCGCTCGAGCGCAGCGTGTTCGTGCTGTTCTCGCCGACCGGCTCCGGCTACGTCAACTACGTGGCGACCGAGACCCTCGAGTACCTCACGGGCGGCGACTGCGCATCAGCCTGCATCCAGTACTCGGTACTTCCCTCAGCCCTCTCGCTCACCGACGTGCCCGAGGGCACCGCGCAGACTCGCATGGTCCTCGGAGGCATCGTCGAGCGCCTGCTCGCCATGCCCGCCGACAAGCGCCCCAAGTTCTACGTCTTCGGCGAGAGCCTGGGCTCCCAGGTGAGCGAAGAGCTGTTCCGGGGCCAGGGCGTGCTCGGCCTGGCGGGCTCGGGGCTCGACGGGGCACTGTGGATCGGGACCCCGAATGCCACCGTGTGGCGCCGCGAGCTGTGGGGCACCCGCACCATCGCTGACGCTCCGGAGGTCGGCCCCAGCGATGCCTACCTGCCGCGCACCATCTCCGACTGGCGGGCCCTGCCGGCGGCCGAGCGCGAGCAGGTGCGCTTCCTGCTCCTGCAGAACGGCGACGACCCGATCCCGAAGTTCGGCGCGCAGCTCGTGTGGCGCAAGCCCGACTGGCTGGGCCCGGAGGAGATCCGCCCGCTCGGCACGCCCAAGGGCACCCGGTGGGTCCCCGGCATGACCTGGTTCACCACGTTCTTCGACATGCAGAACGCGCTCGTGCCCACGCCCGGCGTGTTCAACGAAGGCGGCCACGACTACCGCCAGGTCCTTCCCGAGGCCATCAGCGCGACCTGGCGCCTGCCCATGACCGACGACCAGGCGGCACGCATGGACACCGCCCTGCGCCAGCGCGAGCTCGCCTGGGAACTCCACCGCGACTGGACTGCCGCCGAGGCGAAGGCTCCCGCCGACCAGGCCAAGGCGAAGGCAAAGGCCCTGGCTACAGCAACGAAGTACGTCGGGCATGCAGTCGACGAGGCCGAGCTGCAGCAGATCATCGCCACCGGCCTGCAGCCCCGCTAGCCGGCCCAGGCGCCAGCAACGCACGACGAGAGAGCAGAGCGTGACGACAGCGGAGAACGACCGCCTGGAAGAGGTGCGAGCCGGCGCCGCCGACTGGCGCAAGTGGGGCACCTACCTCAGCGAGCGCGCCTGGGGCACGGTGCGCGAGGACTACAGCGCTGACGGCGATGCCTGGAACTACTTCCCGTTCGAGCAGGCCCGCAGCCGCGCGTACCGCTGGAACGAGGACGGCCTGGCCGGGTGGTGCGATCGCAAGCAGACCATCGTCCTCGGGCTGGCACTGTGGAACGGCAAGGACCCGATCCTGAAGGAACGCCCGTACGGCCTGTCGAACGAGCAGGGCAACCACGGCGAGGACGCCAAGGACTACTGGTTCTACACCGACAACCTGCCGACCCACGCATACGCGGCCATGACCTACAAGTACCCGCAGGCACGCTTCCCCTACGAGGACTTGCTGAAGACCAACGAGCAGCGCGGCCAGGACGTCGGCGAGTACGAGCTCTTCGATGCCCTCGAGGACGACTGGCGCGCCAATCGATACTTCGACGTGGAGGTCGAGTACGCCAAGGCCTCGCCGGAGGATGTCTTCTGCCGCATCACCGTCACCAATCGCGGCCCGGATCCGGCAGCGATCGACGTCATCCCCCAGCTGTGGTACCGCAATACCTGGTCCTGGGAGAAGGGCGCGACCGCGCCGCGCATCACGAAGGCTCGCGACGCGGTCGCGCACACCTCACACCCCGACCTCGGCGACCGCTGGATGTACGTCAGCAGCCAGTCGGGCACGCCCGTGGACCTCGTGTTCTGCGAGAACGAGACGAACAACGAGCTCCTGTTCGGCTCGGCGAACGACAGTGCGCTGACCAAGGACGGCATCGACGCCTATGTCGTGCACTCCGATGCCACGGCAGTGAGCACCGCCGAGGGCTCCAAGGCCGCGGCAGTCGTGCATGCCGAGCTGGATGCCGGCGCGACCACGACCATCCTTATCCGGTTTGCCCCTGCCGACCTCGAACTGCCGTTCGCCGAGGCCGATGAGGTCTTCGACACCCGCAAGCGCGAGGCCGACGCGTTCTACGCAGGCCTGGCAGCCAACGACCTCAGCGACGACGAGCGGCTCGTGCAGCGCCAGGCGCTGGCGGGCCTGCTGTGGTGCAAGCAGTACTACCACTACGAGGTACGCCGCTGGCTCAATGGCGATCCGAATCAGCCACCGCCGCCGGAGAGCCGGTGGGACGGACGCAACCGCGACTGGCAGCACTTCGTCTTCGACGACGTCATCTTGATGCCGGATGCCTGGGAGTACCCCTGGTTCGCAGCGTGGGATCTCGCCTTCCACTGCGTGACCATGGCGCTCATCGACCCGCAGTTCGCCAAGGAGCAGGTGCTGATCCTGCTCTCGGCACTGACCCAGCACCCGCACGGCCAGATCCCCGCCTACGAGTGGAACTTCGGCGACACCAATCCCCCGGTGCACGCCTGGGCAGCCTGGAACGTCTACCAGATGGACCGCCGGATGACCGGTCGCGAGGACTTGCGCTTCCTCGCCGAGGTCTACCGGGCGGTGACCCTCGACGTCATGTGGTGGCTCAACCAGAAGGACGACGACGACCGCGGCGTGTTCGGCGGAGGCTTCCTCGGCATGGACAACGTGGGCGTCTTCGACCGCGATGAGCCACTGCCCACCGGTGGCGTGCTCGACCAGGTCGACGGGACAGCCTGGATGGCCACGCTCGTCCTCCAGCTGCTCGAGATGAACGTCGAGCTGGCACGAACCGATCCGAGCTACAACCGCATGTTCGGCCGATGGGTGTGGGATGGCTGGCTCATCGCCAATGCGCTCGAGAAGGGTGCCGGGCACGTCAGCTTCTGGAACGACTCGACCGGGTTCTACAACGACGTCATCGAGCTTCCCGACGGCACCGCCCAGCCCCTCGAGGTCTTCTCGATGCAGGCGATCGTGCCGCTCTTCGCCAGCGTGTCGATCCCGCTGGCGCATGCCCAGGCCATCTCGATCATCAAGGAGCAGCTCACCGAGCTGCGCCTGGCCTATCGCCACAACGAGACCGACATCGGCCTGCGCCTGCCGGGGGGCGACGGCTCCCACCTCATGGTCGCCGTCGTCGACGAGGAGCGGCTCACCGCGATGCTCAAGCGCATCCTGGATCCCGAGCAGTTCCTCAGCGACCACGGCGTGCGCTCGCTGTCGCGCTACCACCGGGACCATCCCTACGAGTACAACGTCGAGGGCGTGGTCTACAGCGTCGACTACATGCCAGCGGAGTCCCGCAACCGCATGTTCGGCGGCAACTCGAACTGGCGCGGGCCCGTGTGGATGCCGATGAACTTCATGCTCGTGCAGGCGATCAACGCCTACTCCCGGTTCTACGGCGACGACTACGAGATCTCCGACCCCACGGGCAGCGACGCCACCGTGCCCTTGTCGGACGTGTGCGACGACCTGGCCCGTCGGGCAACTGCCACGTTCCTGCGCGACGAGGGCGGTCGGCGCGCAGTGTTCGGCGACAACGACTACTTCCAGAACGACCCGCACTGGCGCGACCTCGTCCCGTTCTACGAGTACTTCGACGGCGACACCGGACGCGGCCTGGGCGCAAGCCACCAGACGGGCTGGACAGGACTCGTGGCGGTGCTGCTGCAGTTCCGCGGCAACCTCCGCTTCGATGACGATGCGCGGAGCCAGGCGTGAGCCCAGGGCCACGCCCGCCTGAGGAGACTTTCGGAAGGGAGCGCTGGACGCTCGGCGCCTACTTGTTCATCGCGTCGGCGGCCTCGCTGGCGATCGTGGGGCTCGTCGCGCTCCTGCTGCACCAGCCGTGGGTCTTCCCCAGCCTGGGCCCGACCGCATTCATGCTCTTCGCGGCCCCGCTTGCCGTCGCCTCGTCTCCGCGCAGCGTCGTGGCCGGCCACGCGATCGCCATCATCGCCGGTGTCGTGGCCCTGCTGGCTTTCGGCCTCTACGGAGCCGATCCGGACCTGGCGGATGTCTCCTGGCAGCGTGTCTGCGCGGCTGCCCTGGCCGTGGGGCTCACCCTCGCAGCCATGACCTGGCTCGGCGTTGCCCACGCGCCTGCCGCTGCGACCACCCTGATCGTGGCGCTGGGCATGCTGCAGACCCCTCAGGACCTCATCGTCATGCTGCTTGCAGTCGTCGCCCTGATCGCGACCTCGCTCGCGATCAACAGGATTCACGGGGTGCGGGTACCCGTTCTGCCAAGTCGCGCCACCTCTCGGCCTCGGCCCGAGCCCGGCGCGCCGCCGCATGAGCCCGGCCCAGGCTCCACCACAGGGCAATGATCACCAGTACCAGAACGAACTCCATGACGCCTCCTCGAGCAACCGGGAGCGACGCTAGCCAGGCGGTCTGACATCGCCCTGCGATTGGCCGGACATCGCGGCCCCGGGCATGCTTCACTGCCTCCCATACTCGTCTAGACGAATCCGGGAGTCGCCATGTCCGCCGCCGAGATCGAAGGCAGCCTGCTCGACCCGCAGATCGCCGGGTGCCCCTTCCACTACTACTCCGAGCTGCGCGAGAAGGCCCCCGTCTACCGCATGCCCGAGACCGGCTTCTACGTCATCTCGACCTACGACGACCTCAAGGACGTCCTCTCCGACCCGGAGACCTACTCCAACGACATCAAGATCGAGCAGCTGGCCGGCGAGTCGGTCGCGCACCTGGGCCGGATGTACGACGAGTACCTCGACCAGATCGGGTGGGGCCACGTGCAGACCCTGCAGCGCACCGATCCTCCCGTGCACAGCCGCTACCGCCGCCTGCTCAACCGTGCCCTCACGCCGCCGATGGTCAAGGCCATGATGCCGAGCGTCGAGCGCATTACCGACGAGCTCATCGACGCCTTCGTCGACAAGGGCGAGTGCGAGTTCATCGCGGACTTCGCCTTCCCGCTTCCGGGCAAGGTCATCGCGGAGCAGATCGGGCTCGACGAATCCCAGATCACGACCTTCAAGAAGTGGGCGGACGCCATGCTCGCCCCTGCGCAAGGCCTTCTCACGGATGACGAGTCCGTGCGCTACTACGCGGGGATGGAGGCCGAGGCACAGCACTACCTCGAGGGCATCTTCGAGCAGCGCCGGGCCAATCCCACGGGCGACCTCATGTCGGCCCTGGTGGCGCCCCCCGACGAGGGCGACGAGCCCTTCACCATGCACGAGCTGCAGAACCTGATGAACCAGCTCATCACCGGCGGCTACACGACGACGGCCGACGCGATCGGCAATGCCATGCTCTTGCTGATCGAGCACCCCGACCAGATGCGGCTGCTGCGCGAGGATCGCTCCCTCCTGCGCAATTTCGCCGACGAGGTCATGCGCCATTCCAGCTCCGTGCAGGGCCTCTTCCGGCGCACCACGCGCGATGTGGAGATCAACGGCACGCAGGTGCCGGCGAACTCGATCCTGCACATCCGGTACGGCGCGGCCAACCACGATCCGAGCGTCTTCCCCGATGCGATGGCGTTCGACATCACGCGCGAGAACGCGAACAAGCACTTGGGCTTCTCGCGCGGCCCGCACTTCTGCGTGGGACAGCCGCTGGCAGTCCAGGAGATCATGATCGCCTTCGACAAGCTCCTCGATCGCATCGACAACATCGCGATCGCCCCCGGCGCCAGCGCCGATCGAGCACCGGGCTTCTTCTTGTACTCGCTCACTTCGCTGCCGCTGGTCTTCACCAAGGCGTAGGCGGGCGGCGCACCTGCCGCGGCCTGGGCCCGCTGGCCGGACTGCCACGTGTCATGCCGCCGTGATCGCGGCCCAGGTATGCCACCATGTACCGACCAAGGAGGACACATGCCCGAGACCTACGTCGAGCCGATCGACAAGTCATGGACCACGACGAAGATCGTCGCCGTCATCGTCGCCATCGTCACTGTCGGCTACATGCTGCCGTGGGCGATCGCGGTCGTGCGGGATGTGCGCCACTGGTCAGTGTTCTGGGTCGACCTGCTGCTGGGGTGGACCCTGGTCGGCTGGATCATCGCCCTGGTGATGTCGCTGCGCTCGCAGCGCAACGTCATCATCACCACTGGCTGATCCGCGACGAGCGTGGGCCAGCCAGGCGACCTGGTCGACATCGCGACGGCAGTGCTCGACAGCCACGCGCGCCGCGTGGGCACGGAGCTGGTCCCACGTACGGGTGACGCGCATGCCGACGCCAAGGCACTGCACGACCTCGATGCCGTAGTGCTCAGCCACGACGGCGGCGCGGATCCGCACTTCGTGTACGCGAATGCCGCCGCATGCGAGCTGTGGCGGATGCCCATGCACGACATCGTGGGCATGGCCTCCCGGCTGTCAGCCCCTCCCGACCAGCGCGACGAGCGGGCGTCGATGCTCAGCGCCGCCGCGGCAGCTGACAACGGGGTCCTGCATGGCTACAGCGGCATCCGAGTCGCCTCGGACGGCACCTTGTTCGTCATCGAGGACGCGACCTTGTGGACGGTCGACGACTACGCGACAGGCCCAGGCCAGGCGGTCGTGTTTCGCACCTGGCATCCGGCGTAGTCGCGCCACCGCCTGCGATGGCGGTGGCGCGACTACGGCGGGTCTAGTGCTCCGCCCCCGTCTGGCAGGGCTGATGATCAGGCCTGGGTGTCCGACGTGGCCTGCTGGCCCTGCATCCCATGGCCCTGCATCCCATGGCCGTGCCCGTGCATTCCTTGGCCATCGTGCATCCCCGGGCCACCGTGCATCCCCGGGCCACCGGCCTTCTCGCCCGTCACCGCGAACGAGGCATCCAGCAGCACCTTCACGTGCGTGCCATCGGCCTTCGTCACATGGGCCTCGTACACGGCACCCTCGTCGTTGTCCTCTTCCATCCTGTCAACGCTCGCTCCCGGGTACTTCGCCTCCACTGCTGCCTGCACCTTCGCAGCAGCATCACCGGTCAGCTCCTTCTCCGGCGTGCGAGCCTGGTGGGCAGTGCCGGGCTCGGGAGTAGCCGACGTCGTGGCGCGGGGGGCGGCCGACGGGCTGGACGAGGTTGCAGCCGATGCCGAGACCGCTCCGACGGCCAGCAGCGCCAGTGCGCCAGCGGCCGCGGCAGCAGCGATGCCTGCGCGCTTCTTGGAGTACTTGGTCGTGGAGTTCATGGTGTTCCCTTCATCAGGTGTGTCACGTCAGGTGTGTCACGTCGGGTGTGGTGCGTGTGCTCTGGCGTCTTGCCTGTCGACGCCCCTAGGTTCACCCACCGTCGTTCGATGAAGATGCCCGCCAGGTAAAGGGGAGGTATGGGAACTCACGCTGTTCGGGCATCCCCGCAGGTCACCTTTCGGACACAGATGAGTCGTTCCTCACCGTGGCATGTGCCTTGAATCACCACAATGGGGTGCAAGACTGACGGGGACGAAGTTCCACTAGGAGGAATACATGAAGCAACGCAAGATCGCTGCCGTAGCAGCGACCGCTGCCGTCGCTGCACTGGCGCTGAGCGCCTGTGGCGGCTCGAGCAGCTCCAGCACCGCTACTCCGGCAGCCACCAGCGCCGCAGCCGCCACCAGCGCGGCCGGTTCGACCTCGGCAGCCGCTGAGCCGGCAGCCACCGGGGGCACGTACTCGATTGCGCTCGAAGAGCCGCAGACCCTCGTGCCGTCGAACTGCTACGACATGTACTGCGCGAACGTCCTGAACGCCATGTTCACCGGCCTGTTCACCTTCGTGACGAACGACGACGGCACCGTGGCCCCGCAGACGACAGACCTCGTGGACTCGATCACCACGAGCGACGGTGGCACCACCTGGTCGATCAAGATCAAGCCGGACTGGACCTTCACCAACGGCGAGGCCATCACCGCGAAGACCTTCGTCGACACCTACAACTTCGCGGCCTATGGCGACAACGGCCAGCAGCTGGGCTTCGTCTTCGGGCCGTCGCAGCTCAACGTCGTCGGCTACCAGGATGTCGCCGACAACAAGGCCAAGGAGATCTCCGGCCTCGCCGTGGTATCCCCCACCGAGTTCACGATGACCCTGGCCAAGCCGCTCGGCGAGGGAATCTTCTACAACTTCCTCGCGGGGCCGCAGATCTTCCCGATGCCCTCTGCCGCGCTTGCCGACCCGGAGGCCTTCAACAAGCAGCCCATCGGCAACGGCCAGTACAAGATGGACGTCGCCTGGACCCCGAACCAGAAGATCGACATCGTCAAGAACCCTGACTACAAGGGCTCTGTTCCCGGCAACGCGGATGCGGTCGAGTTCCGCATCTACAACGACACCACCGCAGAGTGGGCCGATCTCCAGGCCGACAATGTCGACGTCGTCCCGCAGATCCCGCAGGCAGCCCTGGCCGAGGCACCCGGCGTGCTGGGCGATCGCTACGTCAACATCCCTGGCGCATTGTCGTTCTCGTGGGCGTTCTTCCCGCAGCAGTCGAAGACCTTCGCCAACCACGACGTGCGCGTGGCCATCGCGAAGTCGATCGACCTGAACACCATCAATGCCAAGCTGCTGCAGAGCACCCAGGTCGCAGCGACGGCGTTCGCCCCGTCGACGATCCCGGGCGGCGGCACCGATGCCTGCGGCGACGCGTGCGTCTTCGACCCGGCAGCGGCCAAGGCCATGCTGGACAAGGCAGGCGGCGTGCCCGGCAACAAGGTCCAGATCGCAGCACTGCAGGGCAGCCCGAACACGGTCGCCAAGGCGGAGTGCGACCAGATCCAGAAGAACCTCGGCGTCGAGTGCAGCCTGAAGCTGTTCCCCGACTTCGGCGCGCTCCTGGATGCCTACGGCAAGCTGGGCCCGAATGACGCCGGCTTCATCGGCGGCCTCGGCTGGGGTGCAGACAACCCCACCCTGCAGAACATGATCGCTCCGCTGTTCGGCTCCGACTCCCCCTCGAACTACACCGGGTACAGCAACCCCGAGTTCGACAAGCTGATCGAGGAGGGCAACGCAGCCCAGGATCCGGCCGAGCAGATCGCCAAGTGGCAGGCCGCCCAGGACGTCGTCTACAAGGACTTCGTCGCCTACGCCACCTCGTGGCGCAACACCGTGTACGGCATCTCGACCAAGGTGTCGAACGTCGACATCAACCCGCAGGGCTTCATCAACATCGGCGGGATCACGGTCAACCAGTAGTACTTGTCACACCCTGAATGGGGGCGTCTCCTGCGGGAGGCGCCCCCATTCCCATACGGTGTGATCTGACGACGAGGAGGGGCACGTGGGCCGCTACGCGGTACGCAGGATCCTGCAGATGATCCCTGTGTTCATCGGCACCACCCTGCTCATCTACGCGCTCATGTTCGCCCTTCCGGGCGACCCCGTGGCGAACCTGACGGTGGGCAAGCAGACCAACCCGGCCTACCTGGAGTACATCCGCAACTCCTTCCACCTCGACCAGCCGTTCATCGTGCAGTACCTGCTGTACATGAAGGGCATCCTCACGGGCGACTTCGGCACGACCTTCAACGGAACCCCGGTTACCGAGATCTTCCGCGCCAAGTGGCCGGTCTCCGTGACCCTCGCGCTGACGGCCTTCGCCATCGAGGTGCTGTTCGGCATCGGCTTCGGCATCTGGGCCGCCGTGCGCAAGGGGAAGGTCTTCGACCAACTGTCGTTGACCGGGACGATCCTCGTGGTCGCCGTTCCGGTCTTCGTGCTCGGCTACGTGATGCAGTGGCTGTTCGGGGTCAAGCTCGGCTGGGTGGCTCCCGCCGGCATCCAGGACGGCTGGCCGATGAGCTACATCCTGCCTGCGGTCGTCCTCGCCTCGCTGTCGCTGGCCTACGCCCTCCGGCTCACCCGGCAATCGCTCCTGGAGACATTCGGCACGGACTTCGTCCGCACGGCCCGCGCGAAGGGCCTGCCGGCGGGCATGGTCATGCGCCGCTACTCGCTCCGCAACTCCCTCATCCCGGTCGTCACCTTCCTCGGGGCCGACCTGGCCGCGCTCATGGGCGGCGCCGTGATCACCGAGGGCATCTACAACATCCCCGGCATCGGCCAGCAGCTCTACCAGAGCGTGCACCTGCATGAGAGCGTCGTGGTGGTCGGCATCGTCACCGTCCTGGTGATCGTCTACTTGGTCATGAACCTGATAGTCGACTTGCTCTACGCGGTCCTCGACCCGCGGATCCGCTATGAGTGACTTCTTCCCCGGCCCCACCGAGCCGGGCACCTTCGAATACGGCGAGGATCCCCTCGCAGCACAGGAACTTCGAGTCGACGAGGGTGCCACCACGCGCAGCGGCAAGCCGCGCAGCCTGCTCGGCGATGCCTGGTACGACCTGCGTCACACCTGGTTCTTCTGGGTGAGCGCCTTCCTCATCACCGTGATCCTCGTCATCAGCGCCTTCCCCGACCTGTTCGCCGACCGGTCGAAGACCTCCAGCCTGACCGGCGGATGCGACCTCATGGACTCGCTCCTGCCGCCGAGCGCCGAGCACTGGTTCGGCACCGACCAGCTCGGCTGCGATGTCTATGCGCTCACCATCTTCGGCGCCCGCCCCAGCGTGGTCGTCGCCCTCTCGGCCACCATCGCCACCGTCCTGCTCGGCGCAGTGATCGGCCTGGTCGCCGGCTACTACGGCGGCTGGCTCGACTCGGTGCTCTCCCGCATCACGGACATCTTCTTCGGGCTCCCGCTGCTCCTCGGCGGCATCGTGATCCTCACCGCGCTCGGCATGCCCGGGCTGTGGGGCGTCGTGTTCGTCCTCGTCGTGCTCGGCTGGGTCTCCACCACCCGCATGATCAGGTCGACGACCATCGAGGCCAAGAACCAGGACTTCGTGGTAGCCGCGAAGGCCCTCGGCGCAGGCAACGGCCGCATCATCTGGCGCCACATCCTGCCCAATGCGATCGGGCCGGCGATCGTGGTGGCGGTCATCAGCCTGGGCGGCTACGTCGCGGCCGAGGCGACCTTCAGCTTCCTCGGCCTGGGCATCCAGCCCCCCGAGTTCTCCTGGGGATCGATCATCAGCGAGGCCCAGAGCGTGTTCTTCACCGCTCCCTGGACCTTGTTCTTCCCCGGCCTGTTCCTCAGCGCGACCGTGCTCGGGTTCATCCTGCTCGGCGATGCCGTGCACGACGCCCTCGACCCGAAGATGCGGAAGTAGCCATGGCAGAGCCGCTCCTGGCCGTCGACGACCTCCACGTGCAGTTCGACACGCGCGACGGCATCGTGCGCGCCGTCAACGGCATGTCCTTCACCCTCGGGCAGGGCGAGACGATCGCGATCCTCGGCGAGTCCGGCTCGGGCAAGAGCGTCACCGCGCAGGCGATCATGGGCATCCTCGACCCGAGCATCGCGTCGATCGCGCGCGGCAGCATCACCTTCCAGGGCCGCGAGCTGGTCGGGCTGCCGGAGAAGCAGTACCGCGCGATCCGCGGCGCGCAGATCTCGATGATCTTCCAGGACGCGCTGTCGGCACTCAACCCGGTCATCAGCGTCGGCTCGCAGGTAGCGGAGATGTTCCGGGTCCATGGCGGGGCGTCGCGCTCGAGCGCCAAGGCCCAGGCCATCGAGGTGATGGAGCACGTCGGCATCCAAGGGGCCGCAGCCCGCTACGGCGACTATCCGCACCAGTTCTCCGGGGGCATGCGCCAGCGCATCATGATCGCGATGATGATCGCGATGCGCCCCGCGATCGTGATCGCCGACGAGCCCACGACGGCCCTCGACGTCACCGTCCAGGCCCAGATCATGGAACTCCTGCAGGCACTGCAGCGCGAGACGGGCACCGGGCTGATCCTCATCACCCACGACCTCGGTGTCGTGGCGGCCGTCGCGCAGCGCATCGTCGTCATGTACGCCGGACGCGTCATGGAGCAGGGCCTGGTCGACGACATCTACGCGCGATCTGCGAACCCGTACACGCGCGACCTCCTCGACTCGATCCCCCGCCTGGATGCCCGCATGGGCCGCCTTCCGGCGATCCCGGGCCTGCCCCCGAACCTCCTGCAGCTGCCGGATGGCTGCGCCTACCACCTGCGCTGCCGGCGGGCCGATGCCCGTTGCGCCCAGGGCAGTGCGCCTGCTCTCGACCTCGTGGCACCCGACCACCGTTCTGCCTGCTGGTTCGCCGGGGAGGTGATGCGCGGTGAGCGATGACGTCGTCCTCGAGGCACGTGACCTCGTCAAGGAGTACCCGATCGAGCGCGGCATCGTGTTCCGCAAGCGCGTGGGCACCGTGCATGCCGTCGACGGGGTGTCCTTCACCCTGCAC
>CAYFLP010000005.1:0-23851 GCA_964344045.1 uncultured Bifidobacteriaceae bacterium | reverse complement strand
GCGAGTCATCTCGTCGCCGTCGAGCTCGACGACCGGCGTCTCAACCTTGATCTTGCCCACAGTTTCTCCTTCACGGTTTGACCCAGCTGCTGGGCCAAACCCGTTGTTCCGGGCCTTGCTGACGGTGTGTCCCCGGGTCTGGCCCAGCTGCTGGGTCAAACCCGGAGGGGGTTAGAGGTCCTTGACGTCCGCTTGCTTGGTCTTGACGGCCTCATAGGCCTCGACGAGCAGGGCCTTCTCGGAATCGGTGAGCGGGGTCTCGACGATCTTCTTGATGCCGCCCTTGCCGATTTCAGCCTCGACGCCGAGGTAGGCCCCCGACAGGCCGTACTCGCCGTCGACCCACGCGCACACCGGCATGACCGCACCGGAGTCCTCGTGCACTGCCTTCGCCATGCGCGCAGCAGCGGCGGAAGGCGCGTAGTAGGCCGAGCCGGTCTTGAGCAGCGCGACGACCTCGGCGCCGCCGTTGCGCGTGCGCACGACGAGCTCCTCGATCTCATCGGCCGACAGCAGGTCGGACAGCGGCTTGCCGTCGACCGTGCACGCGGACGCGACCGGCACCATGGTGTCGCCGTGCGAGCCGAGCGTGAGGGTCGTGACGGACGCAACCGGCACGTTGAGCTTCTCGGCGACGAAGTGCGTGAACCGCGCGGTGTCGAGCATGCCTGCCTGGCCGA
The DNA here is from genome assembly GCA_964344045.1 of uncultured Bifidobacteriaceae bacterium. Classification (GTDB taxonomy): domain Bacteria; phylum Actinomycetota; class Actinomycetes; order S36-B12; family S36-B12; genus UBA10649. The sequence goes on along the minus strand of CAYFLP010000005.1, from coordinate 23,171 downwards.
TGACCTTGGCGTGCGGGAAGCCGGTGACGATCTGGGCAAGGGCCGTCATCTCGTCGAGCGGGTTCGCGACGTTGATGATGACCGCGTTCGGCGCATGCTTGGCGATGTTCTCGGCGACCTGCCGCATGATCTTGGCGTTGGTCTCGATGAGGTCCATGCGGCTCATGCCCGGCTTGCGCGGCAGGCCGGCAGTGATGACGACGATGTCGGAACCCGCGATGGCCTCATAGCCCTCGCCGTTCGGCCCGGTGGTCGCACCGACGACCTTCGTCTCGAACCCCTCGATCCAGCGGGACTGGTTGAGGTCGAGTGCGAGGCCCTCGGGCTTGCCCTCGATGACGTCGGTGAGGACGACCGTCTCGAAGATGTCGTACTCGGCCAGACGCAGAGCAGTGGTGGAACCGTAGAAACCAGCTCCGATGACGGAGACCTTGCCGCTTCGTGCCATGGTGGGACAGCGCCTTCCAGAGGGGACCTTACGAGGATCCAGGACAAAGGGATTGCGGGGTAAGCCTAGGGCCGCTCACGGGCCCCACCATGGCCGAGGTGCCCCTTGGGGCCCCAACGTGACCGACCTCACGCGGCCGTGCCGGCTCAGCTCGGAGCCGGCACCCAGAAGGTGAAGGCCGTGCCGGCTCAGCTCGGAGCCGGCACCCAGAAGGTGAAGATGGCCAGCCCGATGCCCAGGGCACCGAGCACGACCGTGTCGACCTTGCGGGAACGCACGGCCAGCATCCCGGCCTCGTCCTGGGGCAGGAGAAGGCGCAGGAAGGCGGCGAGCAGGACGCTGGCCGACAGCACGACGCTGCCGCGCCGGAAGTAGTCGAAGGCAATGAGCACGCAGGCCGCCGCTACCCCGATCAGGACCAGGGTCATGGGCCACTGGGCAAGCCAGCGCGGCCCCGACCGGCGCGAGGAGCGCTGCCGGATCGGGACGACCGAGCCCCCGGAGGCGGGCGTGGAAGCCTGGGTCACGGCAGCAGGCTACGGCACCTAGTAGGCAGAAGCAGGCCGTGCGACGCCGAGGGCATCGCGCAGGCCGCCGAGCACGGAGTGCTGGTCGAATCCCACCGTGATCATCCGGAAGCCTCGGTCGGCCCACTTCTGCGCAAGGTGCTCGTCGGCATGGATGCCCGGCACGACACCGTGCCGCGCACATCCTGCGAGCAGCGCGTCGATAGCCTCGATGAACCGCGGATCGTCGTGGTCGGTGAGGGGCGGGAGGCCAAGGGTCAACGACAGGTCCACGGGCCCGACGTAGATGCCGTCCAGGCCGGGCACCGACAAGATCTCGTCCAGGTTCGACAGGGCCTCGACCGTCTCGATCATGACAATGCACGAGACGACCGAGTTCGCGACCTCGGCGTACTCCGCGCTGTAACGGCTGATAGCCGCGACGGGGCCGTAACTGCGGTTGCCCACGGGCGCATACCTGCAGGCGGCCACCGCGTCACGCGCCGCCTGGGCGTCGTTGACCATGGGAACGATCACCGCGAGCGCCCCGGCATCGAGGGCACGGCCGATGGTCATGGGGTGGTTGGTTGCCACGCGGGCAACGGGAATCGCGCCGGCCGCCTCAGCCGCCTGCATCATCGCCAGGGCCTCCGGCTCCGAGGCGATGCCATGCTGCATGTCGACGACCACGTAGTCGTAGCCCATGCGGGCAGCGGACTCCGCCGTGAGCGGCTCGCGCAGGAACATCCACGCGCCCAGGGCGGGCCGGTCGACCCACCTGTCGCGCAGGCAGGGGATCTCGCTCATGGCCCTACTACCGCGATAGTGGCGACGAGGTCACCTGGCTCGACCTGCGAGCCCGAGGCGACGAGCACCGTCTCGACGGTCCCTGCCGAGGTCGACGTGACGGCGGCTTCCATCTTCATGGCCTCGATGACCGCGACCCGCTGCCCCGGCTCGACCTGGTCTCCTGGCTTGACGAGCACGGAGATGACGCCGGGCACGGAGGCCGCGAGGTGCCCTGGGTTGCCGGGCTCGGCCTTGGGTCGCACCACTGCCGTGGCAGGCGCGTTGTCGTCCACCACGCGGAAGGCGATCGGCTGGCCGTTCGCGCGCAGGTGCACGCTGCGGCGCCCGGTCTCGTCCAGTTCGCCCACCGCGTCGAGCTCGACGAAGACCTGACGGCCGGGCGCAAGGGCCAGGACTTCCGTGACACCTCGCTCGAGGCCGAACAGGAAGGCGCGCGTGGGGATGCGCGAGACATCGCCATGGGTTGCACGCAGGCGAGCGAAGGCGGCAGCCTCGGCAGGGAGCATGAGCCGGGTCAGGGCGGAGCGCACCGACTCGGGATTCGCCAGCGCTTCCATGTCGGCTTGGTTGATGACCGGCTCGGCCAGCGGCGGACGCCCGGCGAGCACCGAGTCGGTGAAGGGCTGGAGGAAGCCGCCGGCAGGAACGCCCAGCTGGCCCTGCAGGAAGGCGATGACCGACGCAGGGAGGTCACGGCCCTCGGGGCGCCCGAGGAGATCGTCCTTCGTGACGCCCGAGGCCACCATCCACACGGCGAGATCGCCCACCACCTTGCTGCTCGGGGTCACCTTGACCGGTCGGCCCAGCAGGACGTTGGCATCGCGATACGCCTCGAGGACCGAGTCGAAATCGGCGATGCCGAGTGCCGACGCCTGCGCGCGCAGGTTCGACAGCTGGCCGCCCGGGATCTCATGGCGGTACACGTTCGTCGCCGGCGAGCGCTGCCCGGCCTCGAAGGGCGAGTACAGGTCGCGTACCGCGGTCCAGTAGGGCTCGAGGGCGAGGGCGTCCGCAACAGCAAGGCCTCCGGCCGCATCCGGATCACGCTCGGTGAACCGCGTGCCTGCGAGGAAGGCGCCCAGGCTCGGCTGGCTGCCGCCCGACGACATCGGCGCGCTGGCGCAGTCGACGCCATCGACGCCTGCCTGGACGGCAGCAAGGTAGGTCGCCATCTGCCCGCCGGCTGTGTCGTGCGTGTGCAGCCGGACGGGCACGTCGAAGCGGCTTCGCAGTGCCTCGATCAGGCGCACGGCCGCGGGTGGGCGCAGCAGCCCGGCCATGTCCTTGATGCACAGGCCGTGCACGCCGGCAGCGACGAAGTCATCCGCCACGCGCAGGTAATAGTCGAGGTCGTACGTCGTCTCGGACGGGTCGAGCAGGTCGGATGTGTAGCAGATGGCACCCTCTGCGTATCCCCCATGCTCATGGACCGCCTCGATCACCGGACGGGTGTTGGCCACGGCGTTGAGCGCGTCGAACACGCGGAAGATGTCCATGCCCGTCTCGCGCGCGTGGCCGACGAAGGCGCGGACGACGTGGTCGGGGTAGGGCGCATAGCCAAGTGCGTTGCGGCCGCGGATGAGCATCTGGGTGAGCAGGCCCGGTGCCGCAGCGCGGAGCAGCTCGAGCCGGTTCCATGGATCCTCGCCCAGGAAGCGCAGGGCTGCGTCGAAGGTGGCTCCGCCCCAGCATTCGATGCTGAACAGGCCCGGGAGCAGGTCGGCCGTGGCTGTCGCGCCGGCGACGAGGTCGATCGTGCGCACGCGCGTGGCGAGCAGGGACTGATGCGCGTCGCGCAAGGTGGTGTCCGTGACGGCGACCTCGGTACGGCCCCGCAGCCACGAGGCCAGTGCGGCAGGGCCCTGCTCGTCCAGGACGGACTTCGCCGTGACTGCTGGTGCCGCGACCGCCACACGCTCGGGGAGCCGCTCGGCCGGGTTTCGCACCGACGTGGTCGGCGCTCCGTGCGGCTTGTTGACGGTCGTCTCGGCGAGGCGGAGCAGCAGGGCCGCCGCCTCGCCCAGCTGCGCGCCGGGAGTGCCGGTCATCAGCTCGGGATGCTCGTCGAGGAAGGCGGTTGTCAGGTCGCCGGACAAGAAAGCCGGGTCGGCCAGCAGGGCCTGCAGGAAGGCCACGTTGGAGGAGACGCCGCGCACGACGAACTCCGCCAGGCCCCGTCGCGCACGTCGCGCAGCAGCCTCGAAGGTGGGGCCGCTCGTGGTCATCTTGACCAGCAGAGAGTCATAGAACGGCGTTATCTCGGCGCCCGCGTAGGTCGCGCCATCGAGGCGGATGCCCGGGCCGCCCGGCGACCGGTAGGCGACGATCACGCCCGTGGACGGCCGGAAGTCGTCGGACGGATCCTCGGTAGTCAGTCGGCACTGGATCGCCGAGCGCTGCACGGTGATGGACTCCTGCGCGATGCCGAAATCGGCCAGGCGGGCGCCGTCCGCCACGCGCATCTGCGAGAGCACGAGGTCGATGCCCGTGATCTCCTCGGTGACCGTGTGCTCGACCTGGATACGCGGGTTCATCTCGATGAAGGCGTAGCCGTAGCCATCGACGTGCCGCGCGGCCGTGGCCCGCGGATCGGCCCATACCAAGAACTCGACGGTGCCGGCAGATGCGTAGTCGACCTGGCGCGCATAGGAGACGGCGTCCGCGCACAGGGACGACACGAGCGCGCGCGGCAGGCCAGGGGCGGGCGCGATCTCGACGACCTTCTGGTGACGTCGCTGGACGGAGCAGTCGCGCTCGAACAGGTGCACGATCTCGCCGTGCTGGTCGGCCAGGATCTGCACCTCGACGTGGCGGGGGCGGATCACGGCCTGCTCGACGAAGAGGGTGTCGTCGCCGAAGGCAGCCGCTGCCTCGCGACGGGCGGTGTCGAAGACGTTCGCCACTTCCTCGGCCGAGTCGACGCGACGCAGGCCGCGTCCGCCGCCGCCCCCGGAGGCCTTGACGAACACGGGGAAGCCGATCCTCTCGGCCTCGGCCATCGCCTCTGCCGCGGACGTGACAGGCGCCGAGGCGAGCAGCACGGGCACCCCTGCGCGCTCGGCCGACTCGCGCGCCCGGACCTTGTCGCCCGTGAGCACCAGCGTCTCGGGCGACGGGCCGATCCAGGTCAGGCCGGCATCGACGACGGCCTGCGCGAAGGCAGCCGACTCGGACAGGAAGCCATAGCCCGGGTAGATGGCATCGGCACCGGCCGTGACCGCAATCGCGATGATCTCGTCGATATCGAGGTATGAGCGAACCGGATGCCCCGCCTCGCCGATCTGGTAGGCCTCGTCGGCGACCTGGCGATGCAAGGCCGACCTGTCCTCGTGGCTGTAGATCGCCACCGACTGCACGCCAAGCTCGCGTGCTGCGCGCGCGGCGCGAATCGCGATCTCGCCTCGATTGGCGATGAGGACCTTCTTCATGATGCGCCTCCCGTGCTAGGCCGAATCGGCACCGCATGACCCCTCACAGGTGCCGCCGGCATGTTCGTTGCGTGTCTAGCCCTTCGTGGGGCCACCGTCGACGCCGAGGAGCTCCTTGGGCGTCACGAGGCGGTACCCGACGGGGAAGAGCCGGATGCGTCCATTGCCGGAGATGAGGCCCCAGAGCCCTCGCGGCAGGAACAGCGTGATGACGATCGCGACCACGCCCAGGATGACGAGGTACCAGGGGCCGAGGTCGGAGAGCCACTGCTGCAGGAGGAAGAACACGATGGCCCCGAGGATCGGCCCTTCGATCGTCCCTAGGCCTCCGATGACCACGATGAAGATCATGAAGACCGAGTAGTTCAGCGAGAAGATCGAGTCCGGCTGCACGCGCAGGGTGTTCGCCGTGATCATGGCTCCGGCGAGTCCGCAGCCCATCGCTGCGACGACGAACACGAAGCGCTTCGAGCGGGTGACACGCACGCCGAGCGAGCCTGCCGCGGTGGAATCATCGCGGATAGCGGTGAAGCCCAGGCCCAGGCGGGAGCGCATGATCCAGTAGGTCACGCCGACGGCGAGGACGACTCCCGCAAGAGACAGCCAGTAGACATATGCGATACGCGTGCGCGGACCGAGGTCGCTGAAGGCGGTGAAGGTCTCGCCGATGCCGCCGCCCAAGGCCGGTATCTGCTGGACGATGAGCATGATCACCACGGCGATGACCCAGGTGCCGATCGCGAAGTAGCCGCCGGAGAGCCGGAACGCTAGGAACGAGATCGGGTAGGCGAGCACGCCTGCGACCACGACGGCGAGCGGCACGGCCATGAACGGGTCCAGGCCCATGGTGTCGGCGAAGAACACCAGGGCGTACGCACCGATGCCGATGTAGGCCTGCTGACCCACCGAGAGCATGCCTCCGTAGCCGGCGAGCAGGTTCCACATCGTGGCCATCACGATCAGAGAGAACAAGGTCACCATCGAGCCCTGGATGCCCTTGTCGATCACGTACGGCGCGATCGGCATGACCAGGATGAGGACGACCACTGCCGCGAGGCCGACCCATGAGGAGCGGGTTGCGCGCTTGACCTTCGCGTGCGCATGCACGACATGGGGATGAGGCTCGAGGGTCGTCATGAGTTCACCGCCTTCGGCAGGAGGCCCGTAGGTCGGAAGGCCAGGATGATGAGGAAGACCAGGTTGCCGATCAAGATGCCGTAGGCGGGATTGAACTGGTTGCCCAGCGCCTGCGCGACGCCCAGCACCATGCCACCGGCCAGAGTGCCCCACAGCGAGCCGAGGCCGCCGATGATGACTGCTTCGAACGCGAAGATCAGGAGCGCATCGCCGTAGCCGGGCGTGAACTGCGTGCGCATGCCCATGAACATGCCCGCGACGGCGACGGTCGCCAGTGCGATGGCAGTCGACATCGCGTAGACGCGCCGGTTGTCGATGCCCATGAGCGACACGGTCTGCGGATCGTCGCTTGCCGCGCGCATTGCGCGCCCGAGCGGTGCACGGTTCAAGAACAACTGGAGTGCCGCGATGGCGAGGATGCCGACGATGCAGGTGATGAGCGGGAGGACACCGATGGACACGTCGTCTGTCAGGTGGATGCTGGCGATCGACAGATCGCCCACTTGCAGGCTCTGCGCATCCGCGCCGAACTTGACCTGGAGCAACTGGGTGATCACGACCGCGAGGCCGAAGGCGGCCAGCAGCGGTGCCAGGCCTCCCTTGCTCAGGGCGCGGTTGAAGATGCCCCACTGCAGCCCGTATCCGACCGCGGCCATGATCGGTACTACCGCGATGAGTGCGATGAAGGGAGAGACGCCGGTCCATTCGATGATGACCAGGCCGAGGTAGGCGGCGAGCATGGCCAGTGCGCCGTGCGCGAGGTTGACGATGCGCATGACGCCGAACATGAGCGACAGGCCCGCGGCGAGCAGCGCGTACAGGCCGCCGAGGAGGAGGCCCTGGATGAGGGCATTGAGCCACACCATTGTCTGCTCCTAGATTCCGAAGTAGGCGGTAGCGATCTGGTCGCGCGAGAGCTCGCCGGGCGAGCCCTCCAGCACGGTGCGGCCCTCGAGCAGGCACTGCACGCGGTCGGCGACCTTCATCGACTGGTTGACGTCCTGCTCGACCACGAGCACCGTGGTGCCCTGGCCGGTGATCGCGGGAAGGGCCGCGTAGATCTGCTCGACGACGACTGGGGCCAGACCGAGGGAGACTTCGTCGAGCAGCAATAGGCGCGGGTTGCTCATCAGTGCACGCCCGATGGCGGCCGCCTGCTGCTCGCCACCGGACAGGTGGATGCCCAGGCGATCCTTGCGGTCGGCGACGAGCGGGAACGCCTCGTAGACCGAATCCAGGTTCCAGGGGCCTGGTCGCTTGACGTGCGCGCCCACGCGCAGGTTCTCCTCGACGGTCAGGCTCGGGAAGATGCGGCGGCCTTCGGGGGTGAGTGCGATGCCGAGCGGCACGCGCTTGTGTGCAGGCAGTGCGGTGATGTCGGTGCCGTCGAAGGAGATCGAGCCCGACGACGGGGGCACCTGCCCGGCGATGGCCTTGAGTAGCGTCGACTTCCCGGCCCCGTTGGCGCCGATCACCGCGAGGGTCTCGCCCTCGTCGACGTGCAGGTCGATGCCGTAGATGGCCTGGAAGTCTCCGTAGTGGACGTCGATCGCGTTGACGCTCAGCAGGCTCATGCCGACTCTCCCATGTCGAAGGTCGAGCCGAGGTAGACCTCGATGACCTCGGGGCTGGCCATGACCTCGCGCGGGTCGCCGATCGCCAGGATCTTGCCGAACGCCAGGCACATGAGCTCGTCGACGACGGCCAGCAGTGCGTGCACGATGTGCTCGATCCAGATGACCGTCACGCCCGAGTCGCGCAGGCCCTTGATCATCTCGATGAGCGGCGGCAGCTCCTTCTCGGTCAGGCCGCCGGCGATCTCGTCGAGGAGGATGAGCTTGGGCTGGGTGGCCAGTGCACGGGCGAGCTCGAGTCGCTTCCGGTCGAGCAGGCGCAGCTGGCCGGCGGGGACATTCGCCAGGTGGGCGAGCCCGGTGATCTCCAGGGCCTCGGAGGCCGTGTCATAGCCGGCCTGGCCGCCCGCCTTGCCGCCGAATGCAGCTCCCACGTAGACGTTCTCGAAGACCGTCATGTCGACGAAGGGCCGCGGAATCTGGAACGAGCGCGCGATTCCCATCTCGCTGCGCGTGCCGGCAGACGTCTTCGTGATGTCCTTGCCCTCGAAGACGATGCGCCCGCTGTCGGGCGACAGCACCCCGCTGATCAGCGACAGCAGTGTCGACTTGCCAGCACCGTTGGGGCCCACGATGCCCAGGGCAGAGCCGGCGGGGACGCTGAACGACAGGTCCTCCGCCGTTACGACACGACCGAACCTCTTCGACACACCGCTGACCTCGAGGATCTGCGACATCGGGCCTCCTTGTCTCGTGGACTCAACGTAGGGCAACGACGTGCCTCACGCCGGGAAAAGCGCAGCGGGGGCAGGAGGCACACCTCCCGCCCCCGCTGTGCAGTGACTTACTTCAACGGCTCCATCTGGCCACCGGTCGGGACGTCGAGCCCCATCTCCTTGGCGTGGGCGTTGGTGACGACAACCAGGTCGTACGGGAACTGGCCGCCATCGGACTTGCGCCACTGGCCGCCGACGAGCGGGGTCTTGGCGATGTTCGGGAACGGACCCTTGTTCCAGTCGAGGTTGCCGACCAGGGTGGGCACGGACATCGTGCGCATGGCGTCGGCAACAGCCTGCTTGTCAGTGCCGCCTGCAGCGGTGATCGCGGCAGCCGCGGTCTCGAACAGCGACTCCGAGAAGCCCAGGGTCACGTTCCACTGCTTGCCGGTGTCGGCGGTGTACTTCGCAGCGAAGTCAGCCGAGGACAGGCCGGTCAGGCTCGAGGTGGTCGGGTAGGTGGGGGTCCACCAGACCTCGGTTGCGAGGTTCTCCGCGAGGTCGCCGAGTGCGCCGACGGCAGCCGGGAACTCGATGGCCTTGCCCATGGTGACAACCTTGGGGTTGTAACCCTGCTGCTTGGCCTGCTTCCAGAAGTTCACGAAGTCCGGCGGAACCATGATGCCGGTCACGATCTGGTCGTCATTGCCCTTGTAGGCCGAGATCTGCGAGGAGAAGTCCTGCGTGCCGACCGGGTACAGGCCCGGGTTGTCCCAGGTGTAGCCGGCGGGGCCGACGATCGCCGGGTAGCCGTGCGCCTCGTCGGTGAAGGCCTGGCCGTCAGCGTCGTTGGCGTAGATGGCGGCGACCTTCTTGTTGGTGTCGACCGCGCCCCACTCCTCCATGTTCACTGCGGCGATGTCCTCGAGGCCCCAGAAGAAGTGGAAGGCCCACTTGAACGCAGTGGCCGGGTCACCCGGATTGCCGCCCATGCCGGCAACCCACGGCTGCCACGGGGTGTCAGCGGTGATGCACGGGGTGGCGTTGGCCTCGCACTGCGCCGACACGGGGACGGTGGTCTCCGGGGTGGCGTGGGCCATGAGGATGTCGACGCCGTCGGTGTTGATGAGCTCGCCTGCGAGCTCGCCAGCGCGCTTGGGGTCGGACTGCGAGTCCTTCATGACGATCTCGACGCCGTAGGACTTGCCGCCGGCCTGGATCGGGTGCTCGGCGAAGTACGCGGTCATCTGGTCGACGACCCACTGATCACCCTCGCCGAACGCGGCCAGCGGGCCGGTGAGCGGGGTGACGTAGCCGATCTTGACGGTGTCAGTCGCGGCGGCAGCGTCGCCCGCTGCGGCCGAGGTCGCAGCGGCGGTCGCAGGAGCAGCGGCCTCGGACGTCGACGACGAGGTCGAGTCAAGGTTGCTGCTGCAGGCGCTCGCCAGCAGGCCCACGGCGGCAACCGCCGTGATGACCTGCAGATTGCGTGCCAGCTTCATGTGGTCTCCATTCGAGTGGACTGGGCCGCAGCCCCCGAAGGCAGGTAATCGCCGACGGTGGTCGCACGCTAGGGAGAAGGGCGCCCGGACGAAGACGCATGTTCCGCTCCCCGGGATGATGCGCAGCGTCGTTACCGTTTCGTTGCGCTAGCCGGGACCAAGGTCCCTCCCCGCAGCCACCACGACCACCACCAGTTGACCCCACTCCTGGGTCAACTCGACCCCGAGGCGCTTCCGCATCGGCGTGTCATGACAGTTGACCCCACCAAGGGCACGATGGACAGCCGCGCCCGAGCGGTCCAGGCGCATGACCGGGTTCAAGTGGCAGGACACGCCGTATGCAGGGCCAATCGGGGTCCAATTGACCCAGGAGTGGGGTCAAGTGGGGTCAGGGGTGGAGCCAGGAGCGCAGCCAGCGCGACAGATAGGGCACTCCGAGCCAGGCCATGTAGGGAACGATGATCAAGGTGGTCAGCAGCACCCGCAGGAAGATGTTCCAGGTCACGACGTGCGGCACGACCAGCCAGTTCAGCACCAGTGACATCGGGTAGAGCGCGAGCGCGATGATGGTCGCGGTCTTCCAGCGCGGTGGCGGAACCACGGGCTTGCCCGGCACATGGGAGAAGATGCCCTCGAAGCCGCTGACCGAGTGCGTGCGCATCTCGCCCACGACGAGATCCTTCGACCTGGCCAGCCAGTCAGCGCGTTCGCGACTTTGCTCCCAGGCCTTCAACTGGTCGGCGTCCTCGAACGAGAACACCAGCACCAGGTCACCGCCGTCCACCGAACCCGGCGGATAGATGCTCGCCCCCAGGTGACCGGGGAAGGTCGCGGCAACGTCGCTGACCCCTTCGGCCCAGGCCACCAGATCCGCCTCGCGACCGGCAACCGGCGTGCGTGAGATGACGACAGTGACGGGCAGGCTGGTGCCGCTCACAGCTAGCGCTTGATCAGGGGAGAGCGAACCTGCGAGGCCGAAGCAGACATGTCGAGGAACTCCTCCTTGTAGATGTCACGCGGGAACAGCCGCTTGAGCATCAGGGTCTTCAAGGACGCCTCGACCATCGCAGGCGGGCCGCACACATAGCCGATGTAGCCCTTCAGGGTCTCGTGGTCGGCGTTCAAGACATCGGTGACCATGCCCGAGGCGAAGCCGTCGGCTTCCTCCTCCGACAGGCAGGGCCGGTACGTGAAGCGATCGGGATATTCGGCAGCCAGGGCCTGGAAGTGCTCCACGTCGTACATCCACTCGCGCGTGCGAGCGCCCTGGTACAAGGTCAGGTGGCCGATGTCGTCGAGATCGTTCTCGAGGGCATGGCGAATCATGGAAGCAATCGGCGCGAGGCCGGTGCCACCGGCGATGAGTACCGCGGGCTCACTGCGATCGGTGCGCAGGACGAAGCGTCCGTACGGACCACTCAGCTTGATCTCGTCGCCCACCGCGAGGTTCTTGAAGATCCAGCCATCCGTGGCCACGCCGCCTTCCGTGCGACGGATCTGGAACTCCAGCCTCCGGTGCTCCGTCGGGATGTTCGCCATGGAGTAGGTGCGCGTGACGCCATCACTGCCGGGGATGTCAAGGGCCATGTACTGGCCGGCGTTGAAATTCAGGTCGCGGTCGAGCTCGATCACTAGCCGCCGCGTGTCCCGTGCGACCTCTTCCATAGACAGCAGCGTGCCCGTGAAGTCCTGCACTGGATGCACTTCCATGCTGTCGTCAACATCGACGTCTGCCTCGATCACGACATCGGAGCGCGGCGTGCACACGCACAGCAGCGTCTTGCCCTCGTCACGCTCGAAGTCCATCAGCGCATACGGGGACGCAGCACCCTGATCGACCTCTCCTTCGAGCACCTCCGCCTTGCAGGTTGCACACGTGCCATGAGTGCAGGAGTGAGGGACCCACACGCCCGAGCGCAGGCAGGCATCAAGGATCGTCTGATCCTCACGGCAGGTGACCTCGCGGCCCAGCGGCTCGATGGTGATCGTGTACTCGGTGGTCATGACGTCCTCCCATGGTTGCGAGTGCAAGTGTGCCGCGGCTCCCGACGGGAAGTCCCGTCGGGAGCCGCGGCGTTGGTCACGCTGGACGAGTTATGCGACGGAGAACTCGACCAGGCTCTTATGCCCGACGCCATTGGCGACGAGGGATGCCTCCATGTCCGGAGTCACGGCGACGTGGTCGATCTTCCACGAGGCAGTGTCGAGCATCTCCGGCTTGAAGTCCGGGTCGGCAGCGAAGAAGTCCTTGAGGACCGCATTCACCATCGCCCCGAACGGCATGTCCTTCGGGAAGGGGAACGTGGAGGCGGAGACGAAGAACGGATTTCCGTTCCACCACACGTGCACCAGCTGGGCGTCGCCGTACAGCTCCGCACGGGAGCGTGACGGCCAGTTGTAGTCGTACATTGCAACAACAGCCATGATCAGGCCTCCGTCTCAGACTGGCCGTGCCAGGCAAGCCAGCGCTTTTGGTCTGCGGAGCCGAGGTACTCGGCGCCGTCGTCCGGGCCGAGCCCGTACCACGCGGCAACGGCCGGGAGTCCGCCCGGACCGCCGCAGTTGCCCTGGAAGATCTGGTGCACGGGCAGCCACGACTGGCGGTACTTCGTGGGCTCGCGATCGAAGATCCACTGGCATCCGTCGGAGCAGAAGTCGTAGCGCTCCCCCTCGTAGACGGACTGACGCTGGCACTGGGTCATCGGGTCACCAGGCTCGGTGAAGCCCATCGGGATCTGGCAGACGGTGCACAACTGGGGCAGGCCCGGGTTGAAGTAGCGACCACCTGAGTCCATGACGCGCTGAGCCTTGTCCCAGACGGTGTCGCGGTACAGCGGCCACGTCTCGGGGTAGGCCTCCTCGAGCCACGCCTGATCCTCAGCAGTGGGGATAGTCGTGTTGAAGGCTGCGGCATGGCTGAACTGGTACAGGATCCAGTAGACCTGATGCGACAGGATCTCCTTCTCGCCAATGGCCCACTCCACGTGACGTGGTGGCTTGATGCCGTAGTACTCGAGGTCCTTGAACAGGCCGTTGAGCATCTGCTCCTCGAAGTAGAGCTCGAAGGCTTCCTTCCAGCTCATGACGTGCTTGGGATGCATGTAATCCATCATTCCCGCGACGAGTGCGATGAGGCGATATCCGCGCCAGAACCACTTGTCGAGCCACGCCTGGACGATCGGCAGGTTGTCCTCGTCCTGCTCGAGCATGAACTTGATGGCCTCGAGGCCCAAGGTCATGTGACGCGACTCATCGGACTGAGCCGAGAAGCCGAAGGTCATGGTCGGCAGGTCGCCGTTGAAGGCCGCACCCGACATGAACGGGACGAACAGCAGGTTCGTCAGCAGGTACTCGAACGAGAACCCGATGGCGATCAGCCACTCGAATGGGCCTGCGGTCTGCGCATCCTCGAAGAACGACTTCGGCACCGAGAGGTACCAGACGCGGTCGGTCCACTTGTGCCAGTCGTGCATGCCGTCGAAGTACTTGTTGTAGTGCGACAGCGTGTGAATCTCGGTCTGGCAGTGACGCAGCTCGTCCATGCTCTGGCACAGGGCGGCAAAGCGTGCACCGGGGCCGTTGGCATAGCGGGCAAGGTAGGAGAAGTTACGGTGCGCGTTGTACTCGTGCACCGGAATGCCCTGAAGGAAGATCTTCATGGCGTTCATGTACCTAGCGTCCGTCAGGCCCACCTGGCCCTGGCTCTGCGCAAAGCCGTCGAGCACGGCGTAGAGACGACGGTCCTTCTCGGCCTGGTACTTGTTGTAGGCCTCGACGGTCAGGCGGAACGGATCGTCCCACTTCGACCAGTCATGGACCTTGATGCCCTCGAACGTCGTGAACGGGAAGATCTCCTCTTCCGCAACGTAGCTGGGCTCCCAGTCAAGGTCGTGCGTCAGCGCCGTGTAGCGCTGCTTCATCGACAGCTTGCGTGCCGGCTTCTCCGGGGTAACAGTCATATCAGCAGCTCCTAGTGCTTCCACGCGATGATGATCTGGTCGTCGTCCCACTCCACGAACTCGCCGAAGTAGGAGATGATCGCCAACTGGAACTCGTGGGTCTCCCACGGACGTCCGAGTCGGGCCTCCACGCTCGCCTGGTTGATGACCAGCTGGCCATTCTTGGTGAGGCGGATCATGCCCGGCATGTGCCGGATGGTCAGGTCGTCGTTGTCGGCCTCGATGGCCTCGACGAGCGCCCGGTTCTCCTCGTTCTCCTGGATGTCGACACCCACGGGACGGGGTTCAGCAGACACGGTCATCAGTTGCCTCCCGGAACGGTAAGACCCTGCGCAGCCAGGTCGGCGGCGAGGGCGCGAGCGGTGGCCTCGACATTGGCGACAGCACCCACGTTGACGCGAGCATCGACTGCCGCGGCAACATCGGTGACGGCCTGGACGACCTGACCCCAACGGGCTGCGAGCACGGCATTCATCTCCGCCTTGTTGGAATCGCCGAACTCCGGGTCCGCCAGCCAGGTCTTGATGAGCTGATCCACCCAGCGGCGATGATCCGCGAACCACGCGGTGAAGTGCTGCGCCAGCAGGCTGTAGGCGCCAGCGCCACCGGTGAGTGCCGCCTCGTCAAGGAAGCTGAACATCAGCGGGTAGAGCAGGCGGTCTGCCAGATCCATGGCGATGAGTGACTTGGCGTAGTCACCCTGGGCGAGGAGTTCCTCGATCAGGCGACGGAGTCCCTGCATCGAGGCGTCGTCCATCCATACGGCCTTGGCCGCAGCGAGTGCGCCATCGTGGCCCTCGCCGTAGACGATGCCGATGCGCGACAGGCTCTGGGCGTTGCCGATGCGATCGAATGCCGCGAAGGTGCAGCACTGGTCGATCGTGGTGCCCCATGCCCAGCGCGAGCCTTCGATGAGCACGAGCTCGGCGCCGGCTTCCCAGTGGCGCAGAGGCACGAGCACCTGGCCGACAACTGCGTCCCAACCCGCCGGCAGCTTCTGCATGAGATCACGGGACTCGACGTAGTCCAGCGACTTCGCGAAGGCCTCGTTCATGGCAGCACGCGACTGCACGTAGGGCGCGTAGTAGAACTGCCGGGGATCGGTGAACGAATAGGGGTCGGCCAGCTTGAATACGGTGTAGCCAACGTCGTAGTGGTCGCGATTGGCGTCGTACAGCGGCTTGTAGTGGAAGTTCTCGACCATCTGGATGTCGATCGAGCCTTCTTCGTAGCGTGACGCCGGGCGATCGCCATAGCGCTCCACCAAGTTGGTGAAGGTCTTGCGCGAGGGCTCGATCACCTGCGTTCGCAGTTCGAATTGCATGCTCACCTCCGGAGCACTCGTTGTTACCTAGTGATGGGTCGTGCCTGTCGAGCTGTGTCGTGCGTGCTTTGCCGGTCAGTACGCCGGGTGGCGCGGGGTATCCGACTCCATGACGAGGAGCAGGAGGAGGTCTTCGACTGCCTCGCGGCTGGCGAGTTCGTGCGGCTCGCTGTTGTCGAGACCATCGGCGACGACCCGGCCGTATGCCGTTCCTTCACCGAAGACTGTGGAGATCACGGCTGCACGGCCGCGGTAGTAGACCGAGTAGAGCATCTCGTTGCCGACGATGTCGTCGACGAGAGTCATGTGGTCGTCCTCTGGCGCCAGCACTGCGTTGACCTCGCAGACCAGCTGCTCGGTCAGGCCGCGGTAGGCGACGTGGATGTCGTTTCCCTTGCCCGTCGTGCGCATCTGCGAGGGAAGCAGTGCCGGCTGCGGGAGATCGTCCGGATCGATGTCGTCGGCTCCGAGGACTTCCATGACACGGAGCATGAACGGTGTCACTTACCTGCACCTCCCCCAAGGGTCTGCGCACGAGCGCATGATGGACGATGGCGCATCATTGATCGCTCAGTGACTAATGTCTCAGGTGTGTTCCGCGGATGAGAACAGTTAGCGAAATTGGGGACGTAGGTCCCAGCCGGCCGTCCACGCACACGCAGCCACCTTGCTGCGAGCACAGACCAGGGACCTAGGTCACTACTTCGATCCGTCGTTCCTGCATTTGGAACGGCAGGCTTGGAGGCAGGCAGGCGGGCGTACCGTCGCGCGCAACGGGTCACCTCGTCCCGCCGCCGTCCTGGAGGGCACATGCCGAAGCTCACCGTCGTACCTGAGGGTGTCACGGTCGACCTCCGCGATGACGAGACACTCCTCGAAGGGCTGTACCGCAACGGATACGCCTTCCGCATCGGCTGTCGCCGGGGCGGGTGCGCCATCTGCATGGTCGATCTCCTCGAGGGC
Source organism: uncultured Bifidobacteriaceae bacterium (assembly GCA_964344045.1). Classification (GTDB taxonomy): domain Bacteria; phylum Actinomycetota; class Actinomycetes; order S36-B12; family S36-B12; genus UBA10649. Next base: position 6,804 of record CAYFLP010000005.1, on the reverse strand, counting down.
GAAGTCGAGTACAACAGGCCGGTAGCCGAAAAGGTCCTCAACGAGGACCAGAAGGCCGAAGGCTGGTGCCTGAGCTGTCGTGCAGTAGCACTCAGCGACGTCACCATCTCGCTGCGCGAAGACAAGTTGCGCAGCGTGAGTCCCCTCATGGCCATGTTCGCGGCAAGCAAGCCGTCGAGCTGACCCCACCACTGCACCACTCGAACTAGGGAAGGACGCACCGCGATGGGCGTTATGCGCATGGGTTACATGCACGTCAAGGTGACTGACTTGGAAGAGGCCAAGCAGCACTACGGCAACACTGTCGGCCTCTACCAGACCCTCGAGCAAGACGGCAAGGCCTACTTCAAGGGCTGGGACGAGTGGGATCACCACTCGGTCGTCCTCGAAGAAGGCGGCGTCGGCTACGTGCGCTGCGGCTTCAAGTGCGAGACGGCTGACGACGTCGCCTCGGTCGAGAAGCGCGCAGTGGCCAACGGCTACGAGGTTGCCCGCATGGCCGCCGGCGAGAACGCCGAGGTCGGCGACGGCATCACCGTCACCATGCCGTCGGGCCACCGCATCGACTTCTACAACGAGATGACCGCGTGGGGCACCGAGACCGGCACGCACAACCCCGAGGCCTTCCCGCGTCACCTCGTGGGCATCGGCGCACCGCGCCTTGACCACGCCCTGCTCTGGGTCCCGGACGTGGCAGAGACCAAGCAGTTCTTCATCGACTGCGCGGACATGTTCGCCAGCGAGGAGGTGCGCACCAGCCTCGATGATGATGCCCACATCCTCGCCACCTGGCTCACCGTCGGCCAGCTGAACCACGACATCGCACTGCTCGAGGCACCTGAGGCCAAGATCCACCACTTCGCCTTCGAGTTGATGGACTGGAACGAGATCGGCCGCGCCGCCGACATCATGACCATGGACGACGTGCCGATCGACATCGGCCCGACCCGCCACGGCATCACCCGCGGAACGACGATCTACTTCTTCGATCCCTCGGGCAACCGCAATGAGACCTTCGCGGGCGGCTTCCGCTGCTTCCCCGACCGTCCGATGAATGTCTGGACCCCCGACCAGCTCGGCCGTGCGGTCTTCTACCACGCTCGTGAGCTCAACGATCGCTTCATGACGGTCGCAACCTGACCGCTCGACGCGTGCGTCCCTCCCGCCCCCGGGCGGGAGGGACGACGTCCGTGCAGTTCGCGACGTACTTCAGGCCCTCGAAAGGACGTTCGACATGACCATCCTGTCTGCCGCGCAAGCGCGTGAGTTCGGCGATGCGCTCTATGAGGCGCGGCGCACGGGAGTGCCCATCGCACCCTTCACCGACTCGATGCCCGAGCTGGGCATGGAGGACGGATACGCCATCCAGCAGCGGCTCGTCGAGCGGCTGCTCAAGGACGGCGAGACGATCTGCGGCTACAAGCTCGGCCTCACCTCGCTGCCCATGCAGCAATTGCTCGGCGTCGACCGCCCCGACTTCGGCCCGGTCTTCTCCTCCACCGTCTACCGCGACGGTGCCGTGCTGCCCGTCGACCGGTTCATCGCACCGCGCATGGAAGGCGAGATCGGCGTGATCCTCGCCGAGGACCTCACCGGCCCCGACTGCACGCCCGACAAGGCGATGCGCGCCGCCGCAGGCCTGGTCGCCTCCTTGGAGATCGTCGACTCGCGCATCAAGGACTGGAAGATCAAGCTTGCCGACACCGTCGGCGACCTCGCCAGCAACGGTGCCATCGCGCTGTCGAGCCTGGTGGTGCCCATCGACGGCTTCGACCCGCGCCTGATCGGCATGGTGTTCTCGAAGAACGGCGAGGTCATCGCCACCGGTGCCGGCGCAGCTGCGCTCGGCGACCCGCTGGCCGCCGTCGCCTGGCTCGCCAACACCCTCGCGCCCATGGGCGTCACGCTGCCCGCGGGCAGCGTCATCATGACCGGCGCACTCCACGCCATGGTGCCCGTCGCACCTGGCGACGTATTCCGGGCCGACTTCGACCGACTTGGCCCGATCACGATCCGCATGGCTAGCGAAGGAGAGCAGAAGTAATGCGCTGCGCAATCCTCGGTTCCGGCAACATCGGCACCGACTTGATGATGAAGCTGCTCAAGGGCACCGACTCCTCGGGCAATGGCACCACGCCGCTCGAGATCGTCGCCCTCGTCGGCATCGATCCCAACTCCGACGGCCTCGCCCGCGCGAAGCGCCTCGGCGTCGAGGGGCCCCATGAGGGCCCGCAGTGGATCCTCGACCACGCAGACGACATCGACATGGTGTTCGACGCGACCAGCGCCTACGTGCACAAGGCCCACGCGCAGGACTACGAAGACGCGAACATCATCGCCGTCGACCTCACGCCTGCCGCCATCGGCCCGAAAGTGATTGCCGCCGTCAACCTCACCGAGCATCTCGATGCGATGAACACGAACATGGTCACCTGCGGCGGCCAGGCCACCACGCCCATGGTCTACGCAGTACGCCGTGCGGTAGAGAGCCTGCCCTACGCCGAGATGGTGTCCACCGTGTCGAGCAAGTCGGCAGGCCCGGGCACGCGTCAGAACATCGACGAGTTCACCAAGACCACGTCGACGGCCCTGCGCGAGATCGGCGGAGCGATCAACTCCAAGGCGATCATCATCCTGAACCCGGCTGAGCCGCCAATCATGATGCGCAACACCGTCTTCGCCGGGCTTCCCGAGGGCACCGATCACGATGCCGTCCTCGAGAGCGTCTACGAGATGGAGAAGGCCGTTCAGCTGTACGTGCCCGGCTACCGCCTGAAGAACCAGCCCGTCATCGAAGAGGGCCCGTTCAACACCCCTGGCGGCGTCGTGCCTCATCGGGCGGTCATCCTGCTCCAGGTCGAAGGCGCAGGCGACTACCTGCCGCCGTACGCCGGCAACCTCGACATCATGACGGCCGCGGCGCAGCGCGTCGGCGAGGCCATCGCCCACCACAAGGCAGGAGCTTCGGCATGACTACCACCGACTACCGGCTGATCGACTCCACGCTGCGCGACGGCTCGCACGCCATCAGCCACCAGTACTACGCAGATGACGTCATCAAGATCGTGCAGGGCCTCGACGAGGCAGGCGTTCAGGTCATCGAGATCGCACACGGCGACGGCCTCGGCGGCTCGTCCTTCAACTACGGCTTCTCTGCGGTGCCCGAGAAGGAACTGATCGCCAAGGCATGCGAGGTCACCAAGAACGCCAAGATCGCCTGCCTGCTCCTGCCGGGCATCGGTCTGGCCGACGACCTCCGCGAGGTCAACGAGATGGGCGTGCAGGTCGCGCGCATCGCGGTGCACTGCACCGAGGCCGACATCACCGAGCAGCACATCAAGGTCGCCAAGTCCTTGGGCATGGAGGCCATCGGCTTCTTGATGATGGCGCACATGAACTCCCCCGAGGGCCTGGTCGAGCAGGCCAAGCTCATGCAGTCCTACGGGGCAGACACGATCTACATCGCCGACTCAGCGGGCGCCATGACCACGGAAGACGTCCGTCGGCGCGTCAATGCCCTCGTCGAGAACATCGAGGTGCCCATCGGCGTCCACGCCCATAACAACCTCGCGATGGCGGTGTCCAACTCGATCGCCGCCTTCGAGGAGGGAGCGCGCAATCTCGACGGCACCTCCGCCGGCCTGGGCGCCGGCGCAGGCAACTGCCCGACGGAGATCCTCGCGGCCGTGTCGACCAAGTACGGCATCGAGACGGGCGTCGACCCGTTCAAGCTCATGGATCTCGCCGAGGAGGTCGTGCGTCCGCTCATGCCGCGGCAGCAGGTCATTGACCGCGCTGGACTGATCCTGGGCTACGCCGGCGTCTACGGCTCGTTCCTGCTGCACGCCCAGCGTGCAGCCGAGCGCTACAACGTGCCGCAGGCGGAGATCTTGATGGAGCTCGGCAAGCGCCAGGTCGTGGGCGGCCAGGAGGACATGATCATCGACGTCGCCCTCGAGCTCGCCCGTAAGCACGCCGAGCAGGAAGGCGCGTAGAGCATGAGCATGCCCGAGTCCGCCAAGCAGGACATCGCCACGCGCCTGATCGAAGCGGCCGCGAACCGCACCTCGATCCTGCCGCTGACGAACGACTACCCCGACCTCGATCCGGCTACGGCCTACACCGTGCAGGACGCCGTCGTGAAGGCCCGCGTGGACGCAGGCGCGGTCGTGATCGGGGCCAAGCTCGGCCTCACCAGCAAGGCCAAGCAGGTGCAGATGAGCGTCAGCGAGCCGCTGTACGGCATCCTCACCGCCGACATGCAGGTCGACACCGGCGGCACCCTGGTCTGCAGCGACTACATCCAGCCGCGCTGCGAGCCGGAGATCGCCTTCCTGTTCGCCCGCGACCTCGAAGGCCCGACCGTCACGGCCGCTCAGGTGCTGGCCGCGACCGAGTACGTCTTCCCCGCGATCGACATCCTCGACTCGCGCTTCGCGGGCTACAAGTTCACCGGGCCTGATGTCATCGCCGACAATTCCTCGTGCGCTGGCTTCGTCCTCGGTGGCTCGCCGGTGCGTCCCGACGGCCTCGACTTGCGACTGGTCGGCTGCGCCTTCGAGCGCAACGGCCAGCTCGTCGCGACCGCCGCCGGCGCAGCAGTCCTGGGGCACCCCGCGACTGCCGTCGCCTGGATGATCCGCCGCATGGCCGATCGCGGCATCGGCATCAAGGCCGGCCAGGTCGTGATGGCCGGAGCCCTCACCGAGGCCGTTGCCGTCTCCCCCGGAGACACCGTTGTTGCCCGCTTCGACCGGCTCGGCACCGTCGAGCTGCCCTGCCGCTAGGAGGAACCATGCCCGTCATTCAGGTGACCATGCTCGAGGGACGTTCGCCCGAGCAGAAGCGCGAGTTCATGGCACGGCTGACCTCGGCAGCAACCGAGGCACTCGGCAGCAAGCCCGAGAGCGTGCGCGTGATCCTCAACGAGGTGAGCGCGGACGACTTCGGCGTTGCCGGCGTGCCCATCTCGCAGCGCGTCGCATCCGCATAGGGCACGACCACGCACGAACGTCGAAGGCCGCGCCCCCGCCTGGGGGACGCGGCCTTCGACGTAGCCGGAAGCGGAAGCGGAAGCGGAAGCGCCGCCTAGTGACCGAACGAGTTGGGGTGCTTGATGTCGGGCTCGGGGACGTCGATGGCGGTGAGGGCTGCCATGTCTTCGTCCGACAGCCGGATGGCAGCGGCCTGGAGGTTCTGCACCTGCCTAACGGGGTCCGATGACTTCGGCACGACGCTCATGCCCTGCTGGATCGCCCAGGCCAAGATGAGCTGGCCGCGCGTGATGCCGTTCTTCTCGGCAACCTCGCCGACTACCGGGATCTCGAGCAGGCCCGTGCCCTGGCCGAGCGGGGACCACGCCTGCGTGTGGATGCCGAGGGAGTCGTTGTAGGCGCGCGCGTCGACCTGCTGGTAACGCGGGTTGACCTGCATCTGGTTGAGGACGGGCACGACGCCCGTGGCCTCGATGATCGGGTCGAGGTGCTCCTGCAGGAAGCTCGAGACTCCGATGTGCTTGACCTTGCCTGCGGCCTGCAGTGCGACCAGTCCCTTCCAGGCTTCGACGTAGGTGCCCTGCCACGGGTTCGGCCAGTGGATCAGCATGAGGTCGAAGTAGTCCAGGCCCGACTTCCGCGCTGCCTCGGCCCAGGCCTGCTCGACACCTTCCACGCTGTGGCTGTGGGCATTGAACTTGGTCGTGACGAAGATGTCCTCGCGTGGCACGCCGCTGGTGCGGACACCCGCTCCGACCCCCGCCTCGTTGCCATAGGCGAATGCCGTGTCGACCAGCCGGTAGCCCCGACCGATGGCCTCTGCCACCACGATCTCGGCCTCCGAGTCGTCCATCGGCCAGGTGCCAAGACCCACAGCGGGCACGCGGCCCCCGTCAGAAAGGGTGAATTCCATGCAGCCACCGTACGCAGGCCCCGGAACTGGACTCCGCAGTTTTCCGGACAGCGGAACGATCCGCGGCTAGCCTGCCGCCATGACGACGTCGACGAACAGCGGCCTGCTGCAATCCGTCGCGTCCGCCCTCGACCTCCTGGACTGCTTCGCCGAGCACGAGGAGCTGGGCGTGATCGAGGTGAGCAAGCAGCTGGGCGTGGCAAAGAGCACGGCTCACCGCCTGCTCTCGACGCTGGTCTCGCGCGGGCTCGTGGAGCAGAACAGCAAGAACGGCAAGTACCGCCTCGGCCTGCACCTGTACGAGCTTGGCCAGCTGGCCGTCACCCGCTATGACCTGCGCCGCGGGGCCCGCAGCCTGCTCGAGGAACTGCGCGAGGTCACCGGCTGGACCGTGCAGCTCTCGGTGCCGTCCGGGGTCGACACCCTCGTGCTCGAGCGCCTGCAGACCCTGCGCAGCTACAAGGCCCTTCCCGAGTGGCAGCGTCGCCTTCCTGCGTCCATCACGGCCCAGGGCAAGGCGCTGTGCGCCTTCGACCCCGAGCTGGCCAGGCGCCGGATCCAGGCGGGGCTCCCCCGGGCCACTGAGCGGTCGATCACCGACCCGGCCAAGTTCCGCCAGGAGCTCGAGGCGATCAAGCGCCGGGGCTACGCGACTGCCACCGGCGAGGCCGTGAAGGACATCTCGTCCGTAGCGGCACCCGTGATCGACTCCCGGGGGTTCGCCGTCGCGGCGATTGCGATCAATGGTCCGCCCTCGGACATCGTCCCGACCGAGGCACGCCTGGGAAAGCTGATCCAGGCAGCAGCCCGGCGGCTGTCGAAGGAGCTGCGCCCGCAGTACTCCGTCTGACCGCGGTACCCCGTCTGACCGCGGTACCCCGTCTGACCGCGGTACCC
>CAYFLP010000004.1:0-25229 GCA_964344045.1 uncultured Bifidobacteriaceae bacterium | reverse complement strand
ACCCCGTGACTGTTGCCGCGGACCACGCCAGCGCCCTGCACGGCGAGCTCGCCGGCGCGGTGGGGGCATCGCACGTGATCACCGACCCGGCACTCATGGAGCAGTACGTCGTCGACTGGTCTCGCCGGTTCAGCGGCCCAGCGCTCGCCGTCGTCCGTCCGGGCGACACCTCTGAGGTGGCCGCGGTCATGCGGATCTGCCGCGCATTCGGGGTGCCGGTCCTGCCGCAGGGCGGCAATACCGGGCTGGTGGGCGGCTCGGTCCCCGCCGCCCATTCCGATCGGCCTCCCGTGGTGCTGTCGACCCGTCGCCTGGACGCCCTGGGCGACGTCGACCACCTGTCGGGCCAGATGTCCGCCGGTGCGGGAGCGACCCTGGGCGACGTGCAACGGCATGCGGCGGCTGCGGGCTGGTACTACGGCGTCGATCTCGCGGCCCGAGATTCGGCCACGATCGGGGGCACTGTCGCGACCAACGCAGGCGGCATTCATGTCATCGCCTTCGGCATGACGCGCGCGCAGCTGGTCGGCATCGAGGCCGTGCTCCCCGACGGCACGGTCGTCTCGCACATGGCCGGCATGCTCAAGGACAACACCGGCTACGACCTGGCGTCGCTGCTGTGCGGTTCCGAGGGCACCCTGGGAGTGATCACCGGCGTGCGACTGCGCCTGCATCGTCCGGCTGGCCGCACGTCCGTCGCGCTCATCGGCTGCCCCACGTACGCCGATGCACTCGGCCTGATGCACTCGGCCGTGGCTCCCGGAGTGCGCCTCATCGCAGCCGAGATCGTCGACGACCAGGGCATGGAGCTCGCCTGCCGCGCGACGGGCAACCCGTACCCGCTGGAGGGTCCCCATCCGGTCATGCTCCTGCTCGAGATCGTCGACGGCGGCGATGCATCCGGCTATGTCGGCCTCGATGACCGCGATGTCGCAGTCGGGCTGGATGCCTCCGAGCGTGCGCGGCTGTGGTCGTACCGCGAGTCGCAGGGCGAGGCGTTCTCTGCACTCGGCGTCGCGCACAAGCTCGACGTGTCGGTGCCGCTTCCCTATCTTGCGGAATGCTCCGATCGCCTGCACGACCTCGTCGGCTCCTACCCGGGAGTCACGCACTTCGGGGTGTTCGGCCATCTTGCCGACGGCAACATCCACGTCGAGATCCTCGGCCCGGCGCCGGATGACAAGGCCGTCGACCTGGCGGTCCTTGAGTGCGTCGCCGAGTACGGCGGGTCGATCTCTGCGGAGCACGGAGTCGGGCGCACGAAGTCGGCGCACCTGTCGCTGTGCCGTTCGGCGGCCGAGATCGCGGCCATGCGGGCGATCAAGGCTGCCTGGGATCCGGACGGCCGCATGAATCCTGGCGTGCTCTTCGCCTGACTAGCGCGCGGGCAACTCGCTGCTAGGACCCCTGGAGGGCTGCGAGCTCGAGCAGGCCCGAGGGCGACTCCACGAGCGCGATGGCGCCCGCGTCGGTCAGCTCGCTGACGCTGCCGTAGCCCCACAGGACTCCCACGCAGTCGATGCCGTGCGCGCGGGCGCCGTCGACGTCGTGATGCCGATCGCCGATCATGACGACCTCGGGCACGCTGACGTCCAGCCCCTGGGCGCGCAGCTCGACGAGGGTGTGGGCGATCACGTCGGCCTTCGTGTCCCGCGACCCGTCGAGACCGGCTCCGCCGATGAAGGCGAAGCTGTCGGCAAGCTCGAAGCGCTCGAGGATGCGCGTGGCCGAGTAGGTGGGCTTGGACGTGGCCACTGCCAGGGTGAAGTCTCGTGCGGCCAGGGCGTCGAGGAGCTCGGGGATGCCGTCGTACACGGAGTTCTCGAACAGCCCGACATCGTGATAGCGCTCGCGGTACTTGGCCAGTGCGTACGTCGCCTGCTCGGTCGACATTCCGAAGCCCTGGGTGAAGGTGAGCATCAGCGGAGGGCCGAGGAAGACGCGCAGCTCGTCCTGGGGCGGCACCGGAATGCCCATGTCGACGAGTGCGTATTCGATGCACGCGAGGATGCCGGGGGCGGAGTCGGTCAGGGTGCCATCGAGGTCGAACAGGAGCGCACGTGTCACGGGCGGACTATCGCATACGCGCGGGGTAGCCCCTACTCTGCAGTCGTGGCGCAGCGCATCGAGGTCATCGCACACCGAGGTGCGAGCAGCGAGGAGCCCGAGCATTCGCTGGCCGCCTACCTTCGCGCTGTCGAGCAGGGTGCCGATGGCATCGAGTGCGACGTGCGGCTCACGCGCGACGGAGTGCTGGTCTGCCATCACGATCGCCGCATCAACCGCACGAGCTCGGGCCGCGGGGTGGTCTCTGCTCGCACCTATGACGAGCTTGCGCAGCACGACTTCAAGTACGGCCACGAGAACGGCCATGGCCTGCAGTCGCACCCCCATCGCTCGCAGCTGCTCACCCTGCGCTCGCTGCTGACCGTGATGCTGGGTGCGTCCTCGACGCTGAAGTTCTCGATCGAGACCAAGCACCCGAACCGCTACCGCAGGCGCCTGGAGCAGGCCCTGTTCGCCATGCTCGACGAGTTCGGGCTGCTGGCATCGGGTGGGCAGGGTTCCGCCGACTCTGCAGAGCCCCGTGTTCGGCTGATGTCGTTCAGTCGCACTGCTGTGGAGTGGATGGCCACCAACGCACCGGGCAACCCGACTGCCTTCCTGCTCGACCCGATCCGCATGCGATGGCGGGACGGCTCGCTGCCTGCAGGGGTCGATATCGCCGGCCCGTCGATCGAGACCCTGCGCAAGCACCCCGGCTACGTGGCGAAGGTGCGCGCCATGGGAGCCCAGGTGCATGTCTGGACGGTGGACGAGGAGCCGGACGTCGACCTGTGCGTCGACCTCGGCGTGGATGCCATCATCACCAATAGGCCCGGCTTCGTTCGCGAGCGCCTGGGGGCGGTCGGGTAGGTTCTCGCCCATGGCCAAGAAGAACCGCACCAGCCCGGCAGCCGCTCCCGTCGTCGATGCTGACGTCCCCGTCGTCGGAATGCGCGAGCCCTGCCCGTGCGGATCCGGCCGCCGCTACAAGGCCTGCCACGGAAAGTCGGCCTCTGCCGCCCTGGTGGGCGCCTCGCGTCCGTTCGAGGGCTTCGCGTCCGAGTGCGATCTCGTGGCGATGCGCGAGATCGTGCCCGCTGCGTCGGCGACGCTGACCCTCACGGGCGAGCATGCCGGCCGCACGGTGCGCCTGGTGACCGTCCTTCCCATGGCCTGGCCGGCACTCGTGCGCACCGACGGCGAGATCCTGCTCGGCATGCAGGTGAACGTCGGCTCCGGCGATGCCAGCCGAGACCTCGCCAATGTCCTGTCGACGGCCCTCGCTGCCCAGCCGGGCGACCCGGTTGCACTGGGACGCGTCAGCGCCGACTCGCCGCGACTGCAGGATCTCGTCGACGTGTCGGTGCCCATCGACATCGCCGTGCACGACAACTTCGACTTCTGGGTCGACGGCAATGCGGAGCTCGACGACAACGTGAAGGCCTCGCTCGAGCGCGCAGCCAGCTACGCCCACCCCACGGTCAAGCTGGCCGCCGTGCCGTCGGCCTACTGGACCCACATGGGCGACAAGGAGTTCCTGCGCTGGATCATGGGCGAGGACGAGGACCTCGTGCTCAACGCCTTCGCGCGCCTGCATGCTGCGGGCGGTGACTCGCTCGGCGAGGGAACCCGCTTCATCGGGATGTTCCGGGCGCAGGGCGTGGTCGCCCCGGTGTGGGATGTCACGGGAGTCAGCGTCGACTCGCTCGAGAAGACTGCTCCGGAGTTCGCCGGGCGCCTCGCGGCGGCTCTCGCTGACACGTCTGACCTCACGAGTGACCAGCGACGGGCGCGGGCCGGCATCACCAACCGGCAGGTCACGCTTCGCTAGACGTCGCCTCCTGAGACGACTCGGCCGGTTCCTCCGGCCTGCGCCGGATGGCTATGAGCACCAGGGCACCTGAGGCCAGTGTGATGCCGGTGCCGAAGATCGCCTTGGCATGCATGGCATCCACCATCGCAGCCTTCTGGAACTCCGAGACCTCTGCATCCTCGCTTCCCGGCGGCGGGACCTCCTCGGTGCCGGCCTGCGCCTGGTCGTTGAGCGACGTGGCGATCTGATCGGCCTCGGCCGTCGGTATGCCGGCGTCTGCTGCCTGGGCGTTGAGCGAGGAGTTGTAGGTGCCCAGTACGAGTATGCCCACCACCAGTGTTGCGAGGGCACCGCCGATGCGCGACGCTGCCGCGCGGTAGGACGCGACGCTGCCGGAGAGCGACCCCGGGAGCGAATCCATGACGGCGTTCGAGAGCGCAACGGTGGCCATCGCCGTTGCCATTGCGTACAGGCACATGAGCGCTGCCATGAGCCACTGCGTGTCGCTTCCGATCAGCAGGAAGGACGCCTGCGAGAGCGCGAGTGCGATGAGGGCAACGAAGGCGCCGGCACGCAGGCCCTTGTTGATGATGTAGCGCGGGATGAGCTTGGCACCTGCCATCCCGGCGAACTGCGCCGGGAGCATGAGCAGTGCGATCTGCAGTGACGTCAGGCCGTACAGGTACTCGAACGCCAGGTAGGTCGTGTACCACAGTGCAGCAAGCGCGGTGGTCATGCAGACGACGAGCAGGAGGATCGTCGATCGGCTCTTCAGGGGCGCGAACGACAAGGTCGGCGCGCTCATACGACTGTGGACGAACCACAGCGCACCCGCCGCGACCACTGTCGCGACCATGACCATGACGGTCAGCGTGTCGAAGCCGTAGTCGGAAACACGGGCGATCACCTGGGTGATCAGCAGCAGGACGACGCCGGCGAGGATCGGCGTTGTCATCTCGCCAGCGGCCGGATTGCCGGGCCTGGCTCGCAGCAGGGCCCTCGAGAGCACGAAGCTGACCGCGCCGAGGGCGAACCAGACCACGACCACCAGGCGCCAGTTGAGGTAGGTCACGAACAGGCCCGCCAGTACCGGGGCGAACAAGTACACGACCGGGCCCATGAGGCCCAGGGTTCCGAACGCCTTGGCGCGTTCGGTCGGCTCTGTGATGGCGGAGCCGATGAGGCCCATGCTGACGATGACCATGACGGAGGCGCCGATTCCGAGGATCGACAATCCCAGGACGACCAGCCATGCCCAGGGGGCGATGGCGCACAGTGCTGCGCCTATCAGGTAGGCGATGGAGCCGTAGGTCATCGCACGCCGTGCGCCGAGCCTGTCGCCGAGGACACCTGCAACGAAGACCACCAGGATGATGGCGAGCGAGGGGATGTACTTCAGGAGCGTGGCCTGGTTGGCATCGAGCCCGAACTCCTGGGACGCGGGATCGAGGATGTAGCTCGATGCGGCGGTGACGGTGATGGACGCAGCCGAGGCGACTGCAGCCGTGAGCACGACGGCGCGGGAACTGCGCGCTACCGATTCGTCCATTCGCTCACCTTTGTGCCTCGTTGTTGGAAGTGCCGCGGCACATTGTGGCGGGTGCCGCAGCTAGCGGCGTGCGGAACGTAGCGTCCTGATGGACTCGACCGCGAACACGGAATTGCCCCACACGTAGCGCTTGCCCAGGCGACGCGGCTCGCTGGCGAGGCGGAAGGCCCATTCGAGGCCGCTGCGCTGCACCCACACGGGCGCCTGCTTCTTCGTGCCGGCCAGGAAGTCGAACGCCGCCCCGACGGCCATCGCAACGACGGGGATGCTCGCGGCGAGGCGTTGGACCTCGGTGTCCTGCTTCGGCGTGCCCAGCCCCACCCACACGATGTCCGCGCCGCTGGCGGTGATGCGGGTGTCTCGCTCGCTGAGTTCCTCAGCTGTCGCCGCACGGAAGGGCGGGCTCTCGCTCCCGGCGATGATGGCGTTCGGGTACTCGCTGCGGATGCGCTCCTCGAGTGCGGCAAGGGTCTCGGGGGTACTGCCGAGCAGGTAGTGGCGCGGGCCCTCGCCCCCGGACTGCGACAGCACCAGCCGCATGACGTCGGGCCCGTAGACGCGCTCCCAGTGCCCCGCCTGCTCGGGGTAGGCGCGCTTGCCCACCCAGGTGATCGGCACGCCGTCGCTGAACACCGCATCGGCATTGCCAAGGAGTCGGGCGTACGACGGATCGTCCTTGGCCAAGGCGACGTTGTAGGCGTTGCAGAAGTGGACGGCCACGCCCGGGCGCCCCTGGCTGGCATGCGCGCCGGGTGAGCGTGCGGCGTCCAGCACCCAGGTGCCGGCTGCGCTGAGGGGCAGGACGGTGAAGTCGATAGCGCCTACACGGCGATGGACGTTGCTCATGCCTGGAGGAACTCCCATGCCGTCCACAGTGCCAATGCTGTCAGGATCGCGCCCGAGACCAGGCGTACCCGCCAGATCTGCACGTGCGACTGCAGCCACCTGCCGACGATCACCGCGATGCCGGACACCGTCGCTAGTGCCAGCCATGATCCGATGCCCACGCTGAGCGGTTCATCGGTGCGCGCCGCCATGCCGGCGGTCAGCAGCTGGCTGAGGTCACCCCACTCCGCGGTGAACAAGATGACGAAACTCGTGACGAGGACCTTCCACCGCGAGGTGGGATGGGCAGCGTCGGCCTTGGAGGCGACCTCGGCCTCTTCGCCCTCGCCCTCGGCATCCTCCGCGGCCTTCGACGCGAGCCCGCCCTTGACCATGATGAACGCGCCAATCGCGAACAGGGCGAAGGTCGCGCCCATGACCAGCCGCTGGGGCAGCAGGGTCAGCAGGCCGCCCGCGACTACGGCGATCGTGACCTGGACAGCGAAGGCGGCAATGACCCCGATCCACACCCACAGGTGCTTGAACCGGGTTGCCAGTACGAGGGTCGCGATGAAGGTCTTGTCTGGCAGTTCCGCGGGGAAGATCAGCGCGAAGGTCGCGATGACGATGGCGAGGTCGATCACGCTTCGTCGCCATCGAGTTCGCGCAGCATGTCACCGGCCAGCGTCGGCCAGTAGATCGGCGTCGGGATGCGGCGGCTGCCGGACCACGGGGCCGGGGTCGCGTCCGAGAGCCGGCACAGTTCGAGTGCAGGGAACTCGTAGCGGGCGCGCTCGATGCGGAATTGCTCCCAGCCCACGTCCTTGTCGCACTCGATGGGGAAGCCCGTGCTCTGGAGGTAGTCGTAGGCGTGGTCGAACTCGGCGCGCGTGATGCGCAGTGGCTCCTCGTCGCCGCGGATGAGCGCCTCGACGCCCTCGGCATCGAAGCCGTTCATGATGTCCTGGTCGGCCGCCATCTGCACGGCGGTGATGCCGTCGTTCCAGCTCGGCAGCCGACGGGCCTCGCCCCGGTGCTCCCAGGTGCCGTCCGTGAAGACTCCGGTGAAGGGCACCGCGTGGCGCAGCTGCGGATGCGTCGAGACCGCGAGGTTGAGCACCTCGCAGGCCTGACCGGCCTCGAGGATCAGCCGTGAGGCCTCGCTGCGCGACATCGACTTGCACAGCGCGATCTGCAGCGAGGCGGCATCGAGCACGGCGAGCAGCGTCACCGCATAGTGGCGGCTCGCGCGTGCACTGCGCACCCACAAGAGCACGGGATAGGTCACGTGGGTCATCCGCAGCTGCGAGGCCCAGCGCGACCAGTCGAGGAAGTCGCCGGGCATCTCGGCGAGGCGGCCGGCGAGGAAGTGCCGCGCGAGGTACTCCGGGCCCCAGGCGGGCTCGCCCGCGACCGAGCTGAGCCGCGTGACATCGACCTCTCGCTCGAGGTAGATGCCGTAGACCGTGGGCAGGAAGCCGATCATCATCGCGATGAGGATGGGCCCGGTCGCAGCGGCCATGAAGTCGAGGACGGTCTGCTCCTCGGTGTTGACCGAGGCGAAGCCCAGGGTGAACAGGCTCGAGCCTGCCTCGCGCAGCGATTCGCCGTAGCCGGTGCCGCCCACGCCGTAGATCAGCAGGCCGTAGGCGAAGAGGTAGAGCAGGAGCCAGGCGATCATCTGGCCCAGGATGATCAGCGGGCCTGCCCAGGCCATCACGCTGTCGCGCTTCTTGTAGGTCGGCGCCATGCGGGACAGCAGGCGGGCGGTGCCGATGATGCTGAACGCCACGGTGTCGGCGATGGTCGAGCGCAGGGCCCGGGGGATCACGATGGTTCGCAGCACGCTGATGGTCGTCGAGATGAGCAGGAGGACGCCCACGGCGAAGCCAAGTCCCCGCGAAGCCAGGTCGACAGTCAGCCAGTGCACGAGGCCGATGCTTCCACAGGTGGCATCTGCGCTGGGCAGCCCCGCCGACTACGCTCGGGGGGTGGCCGAGACTTCCCAGACCGCTCTCGTGGTCGCGTTCATCGGCCTTGCCGTGGGGGTCGTCGGCATCGTCCTCGCCGCCCTCGCCATGGTCAAGCTCTCCCGGCTGCACCGCTCCTATGCCCTCCTGCAGGCCGCCGAGGGCCGCGAGACCATCGTCGACGTGATGGCGCGGACCATCGACGAGTTCCATGACCTGCGCGACGACGTCCGCGAGGTCGACGCCCGGCTGGCAGCCACCCGTCGCGACCTGTCGATGGCGCTGCGGCACGTGAGCGTTGTCCGCTACGACGCGTTCGGTGACATGGGCGGCCGCTACTCCTTCTCGGCGGCCCTTCTCGACGACGGCGGCGATGGCCTCGTCATCACCTCGATCCATGCCCGATCGGAGACCCGGACCTACATCAAGGGCTTGCAGTCGGGCGACAGCGACATCATGCTGTCGCCGGAAGAGCAGCAGGCCGTGCGACTTGCCCGGGGGGATCAGCAGTGACGAGCATCGCCTACCTGGGCCCGCGTGGATCCTTCTGCGAGGCGGCATTGCGCACGCTCGCGATCGCCGGTACCGCCGACCTGGTGCCGGCGGCGTCCGTGCAGGCGGCACTCGACGCGGCCCGCGACGGCTCGGTCGACAGCGCGATCGTCCCCATCGAGAACTCCGTCGAGGGGTCCGTGTCGGTCACGCTCGACGAGCTGGCCAGCGGCAAGCGCCTGGTGATCATCGACGAGGTAGCGATCCCGGTGCGGTTCGCCCTGCTGGTCAGGCCCGGCACGTCCCTTGCTGACGTCCGGCGCATCACGACCCATCCGCATGCGCAGGCACAGGTGCGGCGCTGGATCGAGCAGAACCTGCCGCAGGCATCGGTCGTGCCGGCCATGTCGACGGCTGCGGCCGCGGAGGCGATCGCCGATCCCGACTCCCCGTTCGATGCTGCGGTTGCCCAGCCCCTGGCAGCGGAGATCTACGGGCTCGACACCGCTGCCATAGACATCCAGGACACCGAGGACGCCACCACGAGGTTCATCCTCGTGCGCCTGCCGGGCGAGATCCCCGCGCCGACGGGCGCCGACAAGACCACGCTGAGCCTGTACATGCACCAGGACGAGCCCGGCGCCCTGCTCGCGATCTTGAACGAGTTCGCCGTGCGCGGCGTCAACATGACGCGCATCGAGTCGCGGCCCACGCGCAAGGCCCTGGGCGACTACTACTTCAGTGTCGATGTCGAGGGCCATGTCGCCGACGAACGGGTGTCCGAGGCGCTGATGGGCTTGCACCGGGTATGCCTCGACGTGCGCTTCCTCGGCTCCTACCCACGGCATGACGGCAAGGCGGCGCACATGCGACGCGGCGTGACCGACGCGGACTTCGCCGAGGCTCGGCAGTGGCTCGACAGGTTGAAGGGGAATATCTGATGCGCTATTTCGTCACCGGCGCGGCCGGCTTCATCGGATCGCACTTCGTGCGCGAGCTGCTCGCGCGCGCCTACGGCGGCGACGTCACGGGCGTCACCGTGTACGACAAGCTCACCTATGCGGGCAATCTCGAGAACCTGGCGTCGGTGAAGGACGATCCGCGGTTCGCCTTCGTGCAGGGCGACATCTGCGATGGCCCGCTCCTCGACCAGGTGCTGCCCGGACACGACGTCGTCGTGAACTTCGCGGCCGAGACCCACGTCGATCGCTCGATCCACGGCCCGCAGGACTTCGTCGTGACGAACGTCGTGGGCACGCAGACGATCCTCGATGCCTGCCTTCGCCACGGCATCCCGCGCACCGTGCACATCGGCACCGACGAGGTGTACGGCTCCATCGACGAGGGATCGTGGGACGAGAACGAGCCCCTTCGCCCCAACTCGCCCTACTCCGCCGCGAAGGCGGCTGCCGAACTGCTCGTGCGTGCGTACTACGTCACGTACGGCCTGAACGTCTCGAGCACGCGCTGCTCGAACAACTACGGGCCGTACCAGTTCCCCGAGAAGGTCATCCCGCTCTTCGTCACGAACCTGATCGATGGAGCCCAGGTGCCGCTCTACGGCGACGGGCTGAACGTGCGCGACTGGCTGCACGTCGACGACCACTGCCGCGGCATCGCGCTGGTCGTCCAGAAGGGCGCCCCGGGCGAGAGCTACAACATCGGCGGCGGCCTGGAGCTCAACAATCGCGAGCTCACCGAGCGGGTGCTGGCCGCCATGGGCGCCGACTGGTCGTCGGTGCGGCAGGTCGAGGACCGCAAGGGCCATGACCGGCGCTACTCGGTCAACGACGGCAAGCTCCGGGCGCTCGGCTACGCACCTCAGCACAAGTTCGACGATGGCCTCGCCGAGACAGTGCAGTGGTACCGCGACAACGAGGCCTGGTGGCGTCCGCTGAAGGCCAAGGCCGCGATCGCGTAGGGCAACAATCTCGACGAGTGGTGGGTTGTGGTTCGAAATCCTGGCGGATTCGAACCACAACCCACCACTCGGTCTGGAATGAGGAAGGGTAGGGGCATGCGCGTTCTCGTCGTGGGCAGTCGCGGTCAGCTCGGCACCGACCTCATGCTCCTGCTCGCCGATCGTCCGGGCGATGCCGCGGTCGGCCTCGACATGCCCGATATCGACATCACGTCTGCGGAGTCCGTCGCTGCCGCCTTCGCCGAGACCGCTCCCGAGGTCGTCATCAACTGCGCGGCGTGGACAGCTGTCGATGCCGCCGAGGAGAACGAGGACGCCGCACTGCTCGTGAATGCCCATGGGCCGCGCGTGCTGGCCGAGCAGTGCGCGAAGTCCGGCGGCTGGCTGGTGCAGCTGTCGACGGACTACGTGTTCGACGGGCATGCGAAGCGGCCCTATGCAGAGGACGCCCGCACGGATCCCCGTTCGGCCTATGGGCGCACCAAGCTCGCTGGCGAGATCGCCGTGCAGCAGGCGCTTCCCGATCGCCACTACCTGGTGCGCACGGCCTGGCTCTACGGCTGTCACGGCAGCAACTTCGCGCGCACGATGCTCAGGCTCCAGGCAGAGCGCGACACCGTCGCGGTCGTCACCGATCAGGTCGGCCAGCCGACCTACTCGCGCGATCTCGCGGCGCAGATCCTGCGGCTGCTCGATGCGCGTCCGGCTGCCGGCACCTTCCACGCCACCAACTCCGGCGAGACCAGCTGGTACGAGTTCACCCGCGCGATCTTCGAGGCCGCGGGCGCGGATCCGGCGCGGGTGCTGCCGACTACGTCGGCGGAGTTCGTGCGCCCGGCACCTCGTCCGTCCTACTCCGTGCTGGCGCACGACTCCTGGGAAGCCGTTGGCCTGCAGCCCATGCGCCCTTGGCAGGAGGGCCTGGCGGCTGCATTCGCCGATGGGATCACCGCCGGCTGACCAGTCGGTCGACATCCACGCATTGACCTACTCCAGCAGACGGTGGTCATGCGCCCAGGAGCAATGGCCGCGTGCCCTGCATGCGACTCGTGTGCCTGCCCGTCACGTGGTCAGGCGGACGATCTCCTCGAGGGCCTGCGCTACCCCAGTGCCGCGTTCGGGCCCGGTGACGACATCGGCGTACTGGCGCATCTCGTCGGTCGCATGGCCCATGAGCACGCCGCAGCCGGCCCACTTGAGCATCTCGATGTCGTTCATCGAGTCGCCGATGGCCACCGTGCGGGCCGGGTCGACGTCGAGGCGTTCACAGAGTCGGGCCAGCATCGTCGCCTTGTTGACCCCGTACGGGCCGATGTCCATCCACGCCACCTCGGCGATGCCGAACACCACGGAGTGCAGACCGAGCTCTTCGATCAGGTGCCCGAGGCCTGAGCCCAAGTGCGCATCACTGCGAATCACCAGGCGAATTGCCTGCTGATGCAGCATGTCCTCGAGAGCCACCTCGCGGATGCCCATGGCGAGGGCATTGTGCTCGAAGGCGCGGTTGGTGGTGAAGATGCCGTGGGTGTTCTCGATGCCGAAGGACGCCTCGGGCACGAGCTCCTGGATGCGTAGCAGGAGGTCGGTCGGATCGAAGGAGATGACATCGACCGGCTGATCAGCCTCCACACTCGCCAGCATGGCGCCGTTGCTCACGACTGCCCATGTCGGGATGCCAGCTGCCCGGCAGATCGGGATCGTCGTGGTGATGGAGCGACCCGTAGCGGCTACTACGTGGATGCCGAGCTCAGTGCACGCAGCGATCGCATCGACTACGCGCTCGCTCACGGTGTCGTCGTGGGAAAGCGTGGTGTCGTCGAGATCGAGTGCGATCAGTTGCGGGCGAAAGCCAGCAAGCCCGCTGAGGTCGGGTGCATCGTGGGTCGTCGTCATGATGCCCCCAGGCTATGCGACGGGGCTGAACGACTCCCGGCCGCCGAGGTACGGGCGCAGGGCTGCGGGGATGCGCACGGAGCCGTCGGCCTGCTGGTGGTTCTCGAGCAGCGCCACGATGATGCGCGGCATCGCGCACAGGGTGCCGTTGAGCGTGGCGAGCGGACGCGTGCCGTTCTCGTCGCGCATGCGGATCTTCAGCCGGCGGGCCTGGAACTCGGTCGTGTTCGAGGTCGAGGTGATCTCGCGGTAGGTGCCCTGCGTGGGGATCCAGGCCTCCATGTCGAACTTGCGTGCCGCACTGGAGCCGAGGTCGCCGGTCGCCACGTCGATGACGCGGTAGGGGATCTCGAGTGCGTCGACGAACTCGCGCTCCCAGCCGAGCAGCCGCGCATGCTCGGCCTCGGCATCCTCAGGGCGGCAGTAGACGAACATCTCGACCTTGTCGAACTGGTGGACCCGGATGATGCCCTTGGTGTCCTTGCCGTAGGAGCCCGCCTCGCGGCGGTAGCAGGACGACCAGCCCGCGTAGCGCAGCGGCAGCCGGTCGGCGTCGATGATCTCGTCCGAGTGGTAGCCGGCGAGCGGGACCTCGCTCGTGCCCACCAGGTACATGTCGTCCTGCTCGAGGCGGTAGACGTTCTCTGCCGCCTGGCCCAGGAAGCCAGTGCCTTCCATCGCGCTCGGCAGCACGAGGGTGGGCGTGATCATGGGCACGAGCCCGTGCTCGGTCGCCTGCTGCATGGCGAGGTTGAGCAGGGCGAACTCCAGCAGGGCGCCGGGGCCGGTGAGGTAGTAGAAGCGGGAGCCAGACACCTTCGCGCCGCGCTCGACGTCGATGGCGCCGAGCAGCTCGCCGAGATCGAGGTGGTCGCGCGGCTCGAAGCCCTCCGCTGCGAAATCGCGAGGGGTTCCGACGTGCTCGATCACGCGGAAGTCCTCCTCGCCGCCGACGGGCGATTCGAGGTTGACGAGGTTCGACACCTGCAGCCACAGGGCGTCAAGGGTGGAGGTGGCCTCGGTCGCGGCCGCATCGGCTGCCTTGACATCGTCGGCAAGGGCCTGCGCCTGCGCCATGAGCACGTCGAGCTCGGCCTGGGCGGTTGCGCGCGCGGATTCGTCCGTGGCCTTCTTCAAGGCACCCTGCAGGGGGCCGATCTGCTTGCCGAGCACCTTCTGCTCATTGCGCAGCTCGTCGAACCGCAGCTGCGCGGCGCGCTTGGCGACGTCGGCCTCGACCAGCGAGTCGACGAGGGATACGTCCTCGCCGCGGCGGCGCTGGGACTCGCGGATGCGATCGGGATCGGTGCGCAGGATGCTCGGGTCAATCACGGACCGAGCCTAACGCCCCCGGCGAGCCCCGCCGAATGGCGGTTTTCGCCACTCGAAAGTGGCGAAAAACGACCATTCGGCGGGGCTCGCCGGGAGCTAGGAGGACGTGACGGTGAAGGGGTCGTACGTGACGCGCCCGATGCCCGGCTGGCGCGGGATGACCAATCGGAAGGACGAGCTCCCCGGGGTGGCAGTGCCCGAGGTGACGATCCGGTAGGGCGTGCGCTTGCCGCACGGTGCGTACTTCTTGGCCTTGCCCGAGGCGATGGGCTTCCAGGACCCTCCAGCCTGCTGCTCGACGCGGTAGCGCGAGGCGTCCCAGCAGAAGTCGTAGGTCCAGGTCGTGCCCTCGGCGCAGGTGGGCTTGGAGCCCTTCGCCTTCAGGCACGTGGTCTGGGTCTTCGCGGGAGCCTGGCCCGCGGCCTGCTGCGCCTGCGCGAGCAGGTCGCCCTGGCCCGAGACGACTGCGGTGTAGTCGTGGGTGCCGGAGTCCTCGCCGGCCGGTTCGCACGGCGGGTTGTCGCCGCTGCTGAGCACGGAGACGAGCAGGACCTGGCCATTGCCCTGGTACACCCAGGGGCTTCCGCTGTCGCCAGCGCACGTGCCGGTGACGCCGTTCGTGGCCATGAGGACCTCGCCGATGCCACCGGCGTAGTCGCCGTCCATGCTCGCGCTCATGCCGATCGGGATATCGCTCACGACGCCGTTGGGATCGGCCCGCGGAACCGTCAGGCCGTAGCCGACCTGCGAGAGGACCGCCTTGGCGGCCAGGAGCGCGACGACCTCCGACTGCGTCGCCACGCGGGTGATCACGGGAGTGCCCAGGGGCTGGTCGAGGACGAAGAAGGCGACGTCGATGCCTGTCTGATTGTCGCGGTTGTGGAATCCGGGATTGACGATGATCGAGGTGGCCTTGGCCGCGGCGGGGTCATTCTGCGCGACATTGACGCCGGGTGCCCAGAAGGTCAGGTCGCTGGGCTGCGTCACCAGGTTCCCGGCATCGTCGACGAGGCAGTGCGCGGCCGTGACGACCAGGTTGGGCAGCAGCAGGGAACCGGTGCAGCTGGAATCTGCCGTCTCGTAGTAGACCGCCATGCCGGCGAGCGGCGGGTTCGGCGTTCCGTTGATGACGCCAGGCTGGGCAGCCTGTGCCGCGGGGCTGACGAGCAGGCCGGTGGAAGCGACGGCAGCCGCAGCAGCGAGGGCGGCGAGCAGGCGTCCGGTCAGACGGCGAGTCGGGGTGCGCATGCGGACATCGTGCCAGCAGGGGAGTTCGTGCGCTGACAGTCCTGTGGCACACTTGTCGGGCTTTGCCCACCTTCCCCGGGGCGACGGCTGCCGGGGCGTGAAAGGCGGTCCGATTGGACTACAACTGGCTCACGCCGAAGGCCCAGGCGCGTCCGGCTGGCGGCAAGGGCTGGGGCTCCTTCGCCCTCGAGCCCATCGCCCAGGGCGAGACCGTCGCTGTCTTCGGCGGCTGGGTGGTCGACCGCGTCGCACTCTCGACGCTCACCCTCGACCGCCAGCACCGCTCGATCCAGATCGACGAGGACCTGTACATCGTCGGCGGAGACGAGCGCGAGCCGGGCGACATGCTCAATCACTCGTGTGAGCCCAATGCCGGCTTGGCGGGCTCGCAGATCCTCGTCGCGATGCGCGACATCGCGCCGGGCGAGGAGATCACCTTCGACTACGCCATGTGCGATGACAGCGACTATGACGAGTTCACCTGCCTGTGCGGACAGCCGACCTGCCGGCAGGTCGTGACGGGTGCTGACTGGCGCGATCCGGTGATCCAGGCGAAGTACCAGGGCTGGTTCTCGCCCTATCTGACTCGGCGCATCGCGGCCCTGCCCACGCACTAGCCACCCGCTCGATCGGGCCTCGTCGGGCCCGATCTGCCGTGGTCGGTTTCCCCGTGGCTAGTTCGTCAGGACGATCTTGCCGGTGATCTCGCCGTCCGCGAGTAGCTGGTGGGCCTGCGCGGCATCGCGCAGCGGCATGCGCCGGTCGATGACCGGGCGAACGACGCCCGCATGGATCCACGGCCACACATTGCGCTCGACCTGCATGCAGATGGCCGCCTTCTCCGACTCCGGGCGCCCCCGCAGCGAGGTGGCGATGATCGATCCGTTCTTCATCAGCAGCCTGCTGATGTTGAGCTCGGCCTTCACGCCGCCCTGCAGGCCGATGATGACGAGCCGTCCGTCCCGGGCGAGTGCGGTGACGTTGCGTTCTAGGTAGGCGGCGCCCATGTTGTCGAGGACCACGTTGGCACCCCGCCCGCCCGTGGCATCGGCGATCACCTCGACGAAGTCCTGGTCGTTGTAGTTGATCAGCACCTCGGCGCCGAGCGCTGCGCAGGCATCGAGCTTCTCCTGCGATCCTGCAGTCACCGCGACGCGAGCCCCCAGGGCCCGGCCGATCTGGATGGCCATGGTGCCGACGCCCGAGCCGCCGCCGTGCACGAGCAGCCACTCGCCCTCGCTGAGGTTCGCTGCCATGTCGAGATTGCTCCAGACGGTGCATGCTGCCTCGGGCAGTGCGGCTGCGTCGACGAGGTCGATGCCGGCGGGCACGCTCATGACGTGGCCGATCGGCACGGCCACGCGCTGCGCGTACCCGCCTCCCGTCAGGAGTGCGGTCACCTTCTCGCCGATGCGGTCGAGGCTGATGGCCGCGCCCACGGCGGCGATGGTTCCTGAGCACTCCAGCCCGAGGATGGGGGAGGCGCCGGGCGGCGGAGGGTAGTGGCCCTGCCGCTGTAGCAGGTCCGCTCGGTTCACGGCGCTCGCAGCGACGTCGATGATCACCTCGCCGGCGGCGGGAGTGGGATCCGGCACCTTCTCCCATGCGAGCACCTCCGGGCCGCCGGCCCCTGCGCAGGTGATCGCGTGCATCTGTCTCCTTCAGGATCCGTCGTGCTGGATCACGACCAGCCGGTCATCGTCCTTGAGCGCGCTGATGTCATTCGCATCGAAGCGGTGCGTGACTCCGTCGCGGACGACAGCCAAGACGATCTCCCCTCGTGCGTCAAGGTCCAGGGGCGCCAGGCCCACCTCGCCCGGTGCCACCGCACGCTCTTGGATATCGAGTCCGTGCGTGGAATCGAGCAGGTCCTCCATGATCTGCCCCGCGGCGCGCGACATCAAGGACAGCCCCATCAGCCTGCCGCTGGACTCCGCAGTCGGTATCACCGAGTCGGCGCCGGACTCGCGCATGATGCCGATGTTCTCGCTCTCGCGCACGGCCACGACGATCTTCGCGCGCTTGTTGAGCTTTCGCGCGGTGAGGGTGATGAGGATCGTGGTGTCGTCCTCGTCGACGGCGACGATCACCTGCGCGGCCCGCTCGATGGCAGCGTCCTTGAGGGTCGCCTCGCGCCGGGCGTCGCCCTCGACGCCGACGAAGCCCGCGCGCGACGCCGCATCGAGGGCGGCTCGCTCATCGCTCACGACGACGATGTCCTTGGCCGGCATGCCTGCGCTGACCAGCGCGCTTGCGGCCGCGCGGCCCTTGACGCCGAATCCGATGATGATCGTCTGGTTGTCCACGCGCTTCCTCCAACGGTTGCGGCGCCATTCGTCGCGCGTGCGACGGGTGAGTACTTCGATCGTCGTCCCGACCAGCACGATCAAGAACAAGAAGCGCAACGGCGTGATGACGATCGCATTGACGAGCCGTGATGACTCGCAGACCGGCGTGATGTCACCGTAGCCGGTGGTGGAGAGGGTGACGGTCGCGTAGTAGAAGGCATCGATCCAGGTGAGCGTGCCGACCTGGCCGCGATCCTGGAAGCACGGGCTCTCCGAGTACACGATCACCGTCGTGACGACGAGTGCCCCGACTGCGATGAGGAGGCGGACGGCGATGCTGCGCAGCGGGCCGAGGCTGCGCATGGGGAAGTGCAGCCTGGGTTGAGGAACGGCGTTGTCGCCGTCGTCCTTGTCGCTATGCGGTCTTGGCATGCATGCGTTCCCGGACGATCAGCACGCTTACGATGGCGACACCCACGAGGGCGATGATGCCGGTAATCAGGCTCGACACGCCCAGCAATTTCAAAGCCGTTGCCGCAAGCACGACCATGAGCAGCCAGCGCAGCATGTGGCCGTCGTAGCGGGAGGACATCTTCGCGCCTATCCAGATGCCGGGGATCTGCCCGATCAGCAGCGACACCACGACCGCGATGCTGATCTCGCCGAAGCCTGCATGGGCGATAGCCCCGGCGATGAGCATGGGCACCGCCTGGGTCAGGTCGGTGCCGACCAGGATCGACGGCCGCAGCAGCGGGTAGAGCAGCAGCAAGGTCGTGACGATCAGCGAGCCGGAGCCGACGCTGGTCATGCCGACGATGGCACCCACGACGAAGCCCAGCGCGATCGTGGGAGCGACCTTGACCGGCATGTCGGTACCGACCGGTGCGAGCTCACCGCGCTTGGCGGCAGCGCGGCGCCCGACCCAGACCTTGGCGACCATGGCGGCCAGGGCAAGGAGGAGGACCCAGCCGATCCAGGTCTTGATGGTCTCCGCTGCCTCATCGGTGTTGAGGACCTTGGCGAAGACGAGGGTTCCCAGGATCACGCCGGGGACGGAGCCCGCGGACAGCCAGGCCACCAGGCCCCAGTGCACGGTCTTGGCCCGGATGTGGACTATGGCGCCGACCGGCTTCATGATCGCTGCGGCGACGACGTCGCTCGAGACGGCCGTCGCGGGGTTGATGCCGAAGATCAGGACGAGCATCGGCGTGACCAGTGCCGCGCCGCCCATGCCCGTCAGGCCGACGACGATGCCGGCGATCAGGCCGCCGAGGGCGAGGACGAAGTCGATGTCTGCAAAGGTCACCCGCGCACTCTAGGGCAGATTTCCTATATTTCCTAGTTGATAAGAAGGAAATACGGAAAGTTTTCGGAAAAGTGCCCCTGAACAGGGCTTATGGAGCCGGCAGGAGCTCGACCGGCTCGCCGCGACGCCCGCCCCCAGGAGGGACGACCGCGATGGCATCGGCCGCTGCCCACTTCGCCAGGGGGCCGCCCGAAGCCGCCGGCACCACGCTCGCGGCCGTGCCGGCCCGGGTCGACTGCAGGCGCACGGGCACCAGGCCGGTGTCGTCCGCATAGTCGGCCAGCGGCGCATCGTCCACGAGCACCCCGGTGTTAAGGGAGTGTTCGACCGGCTCGCCCCGCAGGCCCCGGATGAGCGGGGGAACCAGGGTCACCAGGGCAGCCAGGGCTGCGGCCGGCTGGCCGGGAAGCCCCACGATGAAGCGGCCGTCGGGCAGCTTGGCGAGCAGCATCTGGGCGCCGGGGCTCACGGCCACTCCGTCGACGAGCCAGCGTGCCTGCAGGTCGCGCATGGCCTGCCGCAGGTGGTTGTCGGGCCCGGGTGCCGTGGAACCCGTCGTGACGAGGACGTCGACGGCCGCATCGTCGATCTCTGCCATGAGCAGGTCGATGGTGTCGGGCGCCCGCACGGCCGGGTTGCCGCGGGCGCCTAGGGAGCCGATGTACGCGGGGACGGCTGCGCCGAGAGCATCGCGCACGCGCCCGTGGCGTGGCAGTCCGCGATCGAGCAGGTGGGAGCCGAGCACGAGAGTGCCGACGACCGGCGTGCGGACTACCTCGAGGTGATCGTGGCCGAGCGCTGCTGCGTGGCTCACGGTTGCCGCCGTCACCGGACTGTCGGCACCGATCGTGACGTGGCCGGCGACGCTGCGCGTGCCCTGCCGCACGATTCCCTCGCCGAGGTCCGGGCGCACCCGCTCGTCGGGGACTCCCGTCAGCGGGTCGCACGCCAGAAGTCGCAGGTCGTGCGACCCGGTACCGGCAGTGCGCTCGAGCTGTGCTGCCTCGCGGGCAAGAACCGCATCGCAGTGCGCGGGTACCGGCTCCTCACGTGCCAGCCGCTGCGCCTCGCCCGGGCGCAGGGCGGCCTCGTCGCCGTCCGGACGCACGAACCATGGCCCCTCGCCGCACACGGCGAATCCGTCGTAAGCGGCGGCGTCGGCGGGCGGATCGTCCTGCACGGTCGCGATCGCCCGCGCCAGCCGGGCTCCCATCGCCTCGTCGAGCCGGGCGCTGGTCGCCGGCAGCGGGCGTGCCGCAGTGGCGGCGATGCTGCGTGCCTGGTGCCACGGCAGGATGCCCTCGAGGCCGATCGTGCTCACCTCGACATGCTGGCAGACATGCGCACCGACTGCCGCAGCCGAAACGCATCGAAGGGGTGGTTTTCGCAGGCCGTAGCCCTCGACAACCACCCCTTCGATGCGTTTCGGTACGAGCGGGTTGCTCAGCTGCCCTTGCTCGTCGCGTGCGCAGGCCGCGGCGCCGACTGCAGCTGGGGAACCGGTGCCGGGCGCGGCTTGGGCTTCTTGACGGCTGCCGACTTCGCCTGCGCCGGTGCGGCGGGCACATTCGCGGCCGTGACCACGCGTGCACTACCCGCCGAGCCCTGCGCGGTGCCGCTGGCCACCGTCGACTGGGCCGCATTGATGGCCTTTGCCTGCTTGTTCAGCTTCTTGGCCGTTGCCGCGAGCTGGGCACGGTAGGCATCGAGCTGGGTGCGCTCGCTCTGCAGCTGTCCTGCGTAGTCCTGCAGCTGCTGCACGGCGGCCGCATAGTCGGGCGAGTCCTGCACGCTCCCGCTGCTCGCACCGGTCGCGCTCGCGGCTGCTTCCGTTGCATTCGCCTCGACGGTGCGCACGCCGATGACGGCCGTGAGGCCGACGCAGGCAGCCGTCGCCAGGCCCGCCGACAGGACCTTCTGCGAGGTCGAATTGCGGTTGGAACTGGACCTCTTGGTCGGTGTCGTCGCCTTGCTAGTCATCGTCGCCCTCGCCTTCGTGGTGGCCTGCGTTGTTGTCGTGGTTGCTGTCGGAGCTGTCACTTCCGTGCCCGTTTTCGCCCGAGCCGGCCTGCGTGACGGGCTGCGTCGGCGCGGGTGCCTGCTGGTCGACCTTCCAGTCGAAGACGACTCCGCTCGCGATGTCGACGTAGCCGGTCACCACGGAGCCGTCCGTCCGGGCGACCTGCACGGCCCATGACTGCTGGCCCTGGTGGCTCACCTTCGACACGTCGAGTACCTGGCCCTTGGCTGCGTCGGCCACCGCCGCCTTCGCGACGGGTGCGGCGATGCCGGGCGCCTCGGGCTTGGGTGCAGCCGGCTTGGGTGAAGAAGGCTTGGGTGAAGAAGGCTTGGACGCCGCCTGCATGCTCGGCTTCGTGCCCGCCTGCTCGACGGAAGCAGTCGGCTGCGTCGCGCCGAGGTCGGGTAGCGCGGACGCGCTCGGTGCGGGCGGCAGCGCAGTGTCGGGGAGAAGCGGCTGCGCCGATGCCGATGGCACGAGCTGCTGGTCGGATGCGACGACCTCTGCTGCGGTCGAGTCGTCGGCGCTCGATGCGGCATTCACGATCGCGATGCCTGCGACCGAGCCGGCCACCAGGATGCCGCCCGCGGCGATGACGCCGGCGATGGCAGTGGAGCGGTTCATGTCGTGCCTTTCGTTCAGTGTTGGCGTGAGCCGGTGGTCAGGATGCGATGTCGGCGAGCTCGCGCTCGGGTGCCGGAGCCTCGGGTGCCGGAGCCTCGGCTGCCGGCTTCGCTGCCGCAGTGCGCGCCGGTGCGCGCCGGCTGGGCGCAGGTACGAACCCGCGTGCGAGCAGGAGCAGGACGATGAGCGTGGTGCCCGTGAGGAGCAGGCCCAGTGACCACTCGGCCAGTGCGTCCGTGCCTGCCATCACATAGTGCGCAGTCGCCAGCGGCCAGGCCGCGAAGGCGATCAGGTGCGCCTTCTTGAAGACTGCATTGCCGGACTTGCCCAGTCGCTGGCGGATCCGGGCGACGACGCCGACCGGAATGAGGGCCCACAGGGCCAGCACGCCGAACGACACGGCGAGGGGCTTCCACGGCGCGATGCCGGGGATGAGCAGCTGCGGCAGGGAGAAGCGGATCGCGGGATCGACGAGCAGCAGCCCCAGGTGCGCGACAAGGAAGACGAGCGCGACCGTGCCGAGCCAGCGATGCATGTTCATCAGGGAGAGCGGGCTTGCCTTCTGCCCCAGTAGGCGCGTGCGCAGCAGCAGGCCCCAGACGACGACTGCGGTCAGCAAGGCCCACGCAGTGAGTCCGCTGCCGCGGATCGCCAGCCAGGTCCACGGGAGTTCAAGCATGGTCGGTTCCCTTCGAGGTGCGAGTCGTGGCGGAAGCGAGGGACACGAGGTCGATCACTTCGTGGTCGGTGGCGATAAGCCCCAGGAGGCCCTGTTCGTGGAGCCAGTCGGACGCGGTGCTGCTGTCGTGGACGAGCGCCGCAGTCGCGCTCGTCTCGGCGATCCAGGCGCGCTCGGCGATCACGGTGGCCTGGAGGACGTCACTGCTAGCCATGGTGCCGGTGCGCGGATCGATCACGTGGTGGCGAGTTCCGTTGGCCCACCGGCGCTTGCGCGTCGTCGAGGTTGCCACGCCGCCGCGTGCTGCCTCGAACACCCACGCGGCAAGTCCGCGACCGCCCTGCAGCGCCCTCTCGTCGGCGACCTCGATAGCCCAGCCACCGCCGTCGGGCGAGGTGCCCGCGAAGGCGATGTCGCCGCCGAGGCTGACGAGGACGCCCTCAGCGCCCGCGCCCAGGAGCTCGTCGACGATGAGGTCGGCCGCGAGACCCTTGCCGATGGCCCCGGGATCGATGCCGATGCCGGCCGGAAGAGTGATGGTCGATGCATGCGGGTCGATGACGACGTCCGCGAGGCCGGTCGTCGGCGTGCTCGGCACGGCCGATGCAACGAAGTCGCGCACGATCACGTCGGCGAAATCCCGGTCATACCCGTGTGCGCGCATGGCTGCCAGGACCGTCGGGTCGAATAGCCCCGCCGTGCGGTGCCAGCCCTCGACCATGGCCGTGACCAGGATCAGGAGGTCGTCCGAGACCGCGACCTCGCCTTGGCCCGCCCGGGCGTTGAGCCGGTTGAGCTCGCTCGCAGGGCGAAAGCGCGACCAGGTGGACTCGAGAAGTTCCACTCGCCGGACGGCCAGGTCGACGAGCTCTCCCGCGATTCCCGGGTCCGCCGACACCTGCACGTCGGCCGTGGTGCCCATGGCGCGCCAGGTGCGCGAGCAGGCGTCACGGTGCGCGGCGGGCGCCACCTGGACTGGGTTCGTCATGTCTACGAAGGTAGACAGGCAACGGCAAGATCCGACCCCGGAGATGGTTAAGCGCAGGTAAGGGAACCGGGCCGGCGCCGAGGGCCATGGAACGATGGGGGCATGAAGGTGCTCGTGGTCGAGGACGACCCGGCCGTTGCCGAGCCGCTGATCGCGGGACTCGTGCGCAATGGCTTCGAGACCGAGCATGTCGCGTACGGCCTGCAGGCATCGTCCAGCCTGCAGGGTGTCGACGTGGTCCTTCTCGACCTCGGGCTGCCCGACGTCGATGGGCTTGACGTCCTGAGGGAGCTTCGGCGCATCAGCGACATCCCCGTCATCATCGCCACGGCCCGCGGAGACGAGACCGATCGCGTGATCGGCCTCGAGCTGGGTGCCGACGACTACGTGGTGAAGCCCTTCTCCGTGCGCGAGCTCGCTGCGCGCGTGCGCGCTGTCGCCCGGCGCCGTCGGGTGGAGCCGACGGTGGGCGGCGGGCGCTTGGTCGTCGATCGCAGCAAGCGCACGGTGGTCTTCGACGATCAGGCCATCGAGCTGACCGCGAAGGAATTCGAGCTTCTCGCAGTGCTCGCCGAGGAGCCGGGTCGCGCGGTGCCGCGCCAGGAGCTGTTCTCGCGGGTATGGGACCCGGTCTGGGTCGGCACGGGCAAGACGCTCGACGTGCACATCGCCTCGCTTCGCAAGAAGCTGGGCGACCCGTCCGTCATCGAGACTGTCCGCGGCGTCGGCTACCGGCTCGCCGTCCTCGACGCAGGTGACACGTGACGAAGCGGCTCATCGCTGCGATGGCAGGGCTCGTCGCCCTCGTCGCCATCGCCCTCGCGGTGCCGATGGCCTCGGTCGTTGCCACGAACGTGCGCGGCTCCTTCGTCGCGGGCATGGAGGTCGACACCCTCGCTACTGCCACGCGCATGGCTGCGCAGCCGTCGATCGACTGGCAGGCGACTGCTGAGGAGACTGCGCTGCGCACCGGTGCCCGGGTCGTGGTCGTCGACGCGAAGCGGGTCCTCGTCGCCGACTCCGACAACTCCTCGCTCGACCGGGATTTCGACCGCCCCGAGATCGATCGCGCACTGGCAGGCGCGCTCACCGCCGACGTGCGGCCGTCGACGACCCTGGGCACCGACCTGCGCTACGTGGCGGCTCCGGTCGTGCAGGGCTATGACGTGGTTGCCGCGGTGCGGCTGTCGCTCCCGGAGTCGAGTGTCACCGACCAGGTGCGCGAGTCTGCCGGCTGGCTCGTCCTGTTCGTCGTCGCCGTCGTGTTCGCTGCGGCGGTCGTGGCGTGGCTGCTGGCGCGCTCGATGGCGGCGCCGCTGGACGACGTGGCTGCAGTGGCCATCGACCTGCCCGACGATCTCAGCCTGCGGGCCGACGACACGCGCGGCCCGCGCGAGGTGAAGGCCGTCGCGCGGGCCCTGAACTCGACTGCGGAGCGCCTGGCCGGCATCCTCGGCCGGACCCAGCGCGTCGCGGCCGATGCCTCGCACCACCTGCGCACGCCGCTCACCGGCATCCGCCTGCGGCTGGAGGCCATCGCTGACGTCAGTGATGACCCGCAGGTGCGCGACGATGCGGAAGAGGCGATCCTCGAGGTCGATCGGCTCAACCGGCGCATCGACCAGGTTCTCGC
This sequence comes from uncultured Bifidobacteriaceae bacterium, assembly GCA_964344045.1. Classification (GTDB taxonomy): domain Bacteria; phylum Actinomycetota; class Actinomycetes; order S36-B12; family S36-B12; genus UBA10649. Next base: position 602 of record CAYFLP010000004.1, on the reverse strand, counting down.
CCTGGCGCGCAGTGACGCTGGTGCCGGTGCCCTGCAGGACGACGACGTCTCCGCGACTGTCCAGGCACGAGTAGATGCCGCGGCCTCGGCATTCGTGGAGCGCGAAGTGGCGCTCGAATCCGCGATCGAGCCTGGCGTGCATGCGCACGTGCCCGTCGGGCTCACTGCTCGGATCATCGACGAACTGCTCGGCAATGCCCTTGCCTATGCGAGCTCGCGCGTGCGGGTGAGCGTTTCATCGGAAGCCGGGGCTGCGGTCGTGTCGGTGGCCGACGACGGTCCGGGCGTCCCCGAGGGCGAGCGCGAGAGCGTCTTCGAGCGATTCAGCCGCGGTTCGCAGGCGGTGCCGGGCGGAAGCGGCCTCGGACTGGCGCTCGTGCGGGAGTCCGTGCAGGCACTCGGGGGCTCGGCGCGTGCGGTTGGATCACCGCTGGGCGGGCTGACAGTTGAAGTCCGCATACCGCGAGTGGGGAAGTGACACGGAATGCCTGAGGAAAGCGCCGGCTGAGCAGCTGTGCGTCAGGCGGCCGGAAGTACGCGCCCGATACCGCTGAACGACTGTCCCCACCAGGAGCCGGAGATCGGGCTGACCTTCACGCCCT
>CAYFLP010000003.1:5523-26957 GCA_964344045.1 uncultured Bifidobacteriaceae bacterium | reverse complement strand
CATCCGGACAAGATGGCCGACCAGATCAGCGATGCCATCCTCGACGACCTGCTCCGCCAGGATCCGACGAGCCGCGTCGCCGTCGAGACGATGCTCACCACGGGCCAGGTCCACGTGGCCGGCGAGGTGACCACCGAGGGGTTCGCCGACGTGATGAAGCTCGTCCGCGACACCGTCCTGGGCATCGGCTACGACACGTCCGACAAGGGCTTCGACGGCAACTCGTGCGGCATCCAGGTCTCGATCGGCAAGCAGTCGCCCGACATCGCCCAGGGCGTCGACGATGCCTTCGAGGAGCGGGCAGAGGGCAGTGCCGACCCGCTCGACCGCCAGGGCGCGGGCGACCAGGGCCTGATGTTCGGCTACGCCTGCACCGACACCGTCGAGCTGATGCCGCTGCCGATCTCGATGGCGCATCGCCTGGCCGAGCAGCTCACTGCCGTCCGCAAGAACGGCACGATGGGCTACCTGCGGGCCGACGGCAAGACCCAGGTCACCATCGAGTACGACGAGGACGATCGCCCGCTGCGCATCGACACGATCGTCGTCTCCAGCCAGCACGCCGACGGCATCGACCTCGACAAGCAGCTTGCCCCCGAGGTCCGCAAGCACGTCGTCGACCCGATCCTCGAGAACTTCGACATCGACTCGCGCGACTACCGGCTGCTCGTCAACCCCACGGGCAAGTTCGTCGTGGGCGGGCCGATGGGCGATGCCGGCCTGACCGGCCGCAAGATCATCGTCGACACCTACGGCGGCATGGCACGCCACGGCGGAGGCGCCTTCTCGGGCAAGGATCCGTCGAAGGTCGATTACGCCATCGGCAAGGCGCACCCGGTCGGTGTCTTCGTTGAGACCTTCGGCACCGGCGTCATCGGCGACGAGGCGATCCAGGAGGCCGTGCTGCGCGTGTTCGACCTGCGCCCGGCAGCCATCATCCGCGATCTGGACCTGCTGCGTCCGATCTACCGCGCTACGAGCGCCTATGGCCACTTCGGCCGCCCGCAGGGCACCAACGAGCTCCTCGACAGTGACGATCCGGCCAAGCGCTCGCTCGTCGGGCCGACGTTCACCTGGGAGAACGTCGACCGCGCCGAGGCACTGCGCGAAGCCGCAGGCATCTAGGCCTGTCCGGGCACGCGACCTTCGTCGTGAGCGAGGCCGAGCAGTTGTCGCTGGGTGACCAGCGCTCTGCTCGGCCTTTGCCGTCCGGTAGGCACGAGGCGAATCCCCAGGCCAAGCCCAAGTCCCAGCCCAAGTCCAAGCCCAAGGCCACGTCCCAGGCGCAACCCGCCCCCCGCGCACGCGCCAGCACTGACCGCGGCCAGGTCGAGTGGGCTGCCGAGCAGCCCGTCGCGCGAGTCCGCATCGATGCGCAGATCCCGCACCTGGACAGGGACTTCGACTATGCGGTGCCTGCGTCCATGTCGGACACCGCGGTCGTGGGCGCACGCGTGCGCGTGCGCTTCTCGGGCCGCTTGACCGATGCTGTCGTCGTCGCGCGAGCGGACGAGGCCGCAGTCGCAGGCGAACTGCGCCGGATCGAGCGGGTCATCGGGGCCGAGCCCGTGCTCACCGGCGACACCATTGCGCTGATCGAGGCAGTGGCAGATCGCTATGCAGGCACGTTCAGTGACGTCATGCGGGCAGCCGTACCGCCCCGGCACGCACGCGCGGAGGCCCGCGCTGTCGAGGAGTGCACGTGGCGCGCTGCCGAGGCCGAAGCCGTGCGCTGGAGCGTCTATGGCCATGGCGAGGCCTTGCTGCGCAAGGTCAGCGCCCCTGCCACGCCTCGCACGGCTGCGCGGGCTGCCTGGGCGGCCGCACCGGCAACGCCGTGGGCCGATGACGTCGCGGCCCTGGTCCGCGCCGTGCTGGCCGAGCCGGTCGGCGGGGCGCTCGTCGTCGTTCCCGACGCGGTGTCCGTCGATCGGATGCTCGCCGCGTGCCGCGACGCCGTGGAAGCGGATGCGGTCGCCGTGCTGACTGCCGAGGCGGGCCCCGAGCGCCGTTATGGCCAGTTCCTGAAGGCCCTTCGCGGCGGCGCACGCCTGGTCATCGGCACGCGCGCCAGCGTCTTCGCCCCGGTGCGCGACTTGCGCCTCGTCGTGGTGTGGGACGACGGAGACGATGCATTGTGCGATCCGCAGGCGCCCTACTGGGATGCACGCGACGTCGCGGCCCTTCGCTCGCACCTGTCCGGGTGCCACCTGGTCGTCGGCTCGCCGGCGCGGTCGGTCGTGACCCAGCAGTGGTGCGAGTCGGGGTTCGCGAAGTCGATCACCGCGACACGGGCCGCCCTCGCGACCCTGGCGCCGCGGGTGTCCGGGGTGCAGGAGTCCGATGTCGCCCGCGACGAGGCCGCTGCGGTCGCGCGCATGCCGCATCGGGCCTGGCAGACCGCCCGCGAGGCACTGGCGCGCGGAGCGGTGCTCGTGCAGGTGGGCAGGCGCGGCTACCTCCCGGGGCTCTCCTGCCAGAAGTGCCGCACCAGTGCGCACTGTGCGTGCGGCGGCCCGCTGCAGCTGGCCTCAGGCGCGCGCGTGCCGGCCTGCGCATGGTGCGGTGCCCTGGCCCCCGCGTGGTCGTGCCCTGCCTGCGGGTCTCGCCAGCTGCGCGCGTCGGTCATCGGTGCTGAGCGCACGGTGGAGGAGATCGGCCGCGCCTTCCCCGGCGTGCCCGTGGTGGCCAGCCACGGTGGCCACCGCCTCGCCGAAGTCGACGGCTCGCCGAGTGTCATCGTGAGCACGCAGGGCGCCGAGCCCGAATGCAAGGGCGGCTACGCGGCGGTCGTCATCCTCGATGCCCGCTCGGCGCTCCAGCGCATGGGCCTCGATGCCGGCGAGGAGGCCGTGCGCAGGTGGATGTCGGCAGCTCGGCTGGCCGCCCCTCGGGCACCCGTCGTCATCGCCGCCGAGCATTCCGTTCCTGCCGTTCAGGCCGTCGTGCGATGGGACCCGGCAGGCTGGGCCCAGCGCGAGCTGGCGGACCGAGTATCCGCGGGCCTGCCCCCTGCTGTGCGAATGGCAGCGCTGCTAGGCGCGCCCGAGGGCATCATCGAGGCCGCCGCGGCGCTCGAGGTGCCGCACCGCCTGCTGGGCCCAGTGCCGGCCGGCGATGCCCGGCATCCCGATCGCGAACGTGGCCTCGTCGCAGTGACTCGCGACCACGGGGCTGCCCTCGGCCGCGAGCTCCGAGCGATCACGGCGACGAGGTCCGCTCGCGGCAAGGGCGCCGATATCGTCCACGTCCACCTCGATCCGCGCGACATCTAGACTGGCGGCATGGCCGTCGTTCCCATCCGCCTATTCGGCGATCCCGTCCTGCGCACGCCGGCTGCCCCGGTGGAGACCTTCGACAAGGAACTGCGCAGGCTCGTCAAGGACCTCACCGACACGATGATGGACGCTCCCGGGGCCGGTCTCGCCGCTCCGCAGATCGGCGTCTCCTTGCGCGTCTTCACCTATTGGGTCGACGAGGAGCCCGGCCACCTCATCAATCCCGATCTCGACCTCTCCGACGAGCTGCAGATCGGCGATGAGGGCTGCCTGTCGATCCCCGACCTTGCCTTCGAGACGCCCCGCGCCATGCGCGTCGTCGCCAAGGGCATGAACATGTACGGCGAGCCCGTGGTCATCGAAGGCAGTGAGCTGCTGGCCCGGGCCGTCCAGCACGAGACCGACCACCTCGATGGGATCTTGTTCATCGACCGCCTCGATGCCGACAAGCGCAAGGAGGCCATGCGCATGATTCGCGAGGCCGAGTGGTTCGGCGAGGCCGCGCCGGACGTGCAGGTCAGCCCGCATTCGATCACCTCGCGCTGGCTGTAACGACGTGCGATGCGTCTTCGCCGGAACCCCTGACGTCGCCGCCGTCTCACTGCAGGCCCTGCTTGCCTCGCAGCACGAGGTAGCAGCCGTCATCACGCGGCCGGACGCGCCCGTGGGGCGCGGCAGGAGCCTGCAGGCATCGCCAGTCGCGGCCATGGCGCTGGACGCGGGCATCGAGGTGCTGCGCCCGGCGAGTGCGCGCGACGGCGGGCTGCTCGCCCGCCTTGCCGGGATCGCACCCGACTGCTGCCCGGTCGTTGCCTATGGCGGGCTCATTCCCGCCGACCTGCTCGCAGTTCCCCCGCTGGGCTGGGTGAACCTGCACTTCTCGCTTCTGCCCGCCTGGCGCGGCGCTGCGCCTGTGCAGCACTCCATCTGGCATGGGGACCACGTCACCGGAGCCACGACCTTCCTGCTCGACGAGGGCATGGATACCGGTCCCGTCCTGGCCCGGCTGGAGACGGGCATCGCGGCCGACGAGACGTCCGGAACCCTCCTCGATCGACTTGCCGTCGCCGGTGCCTCCTTGCTGGTGCGCAGTCTCGACGCGCTCGAGGCCGGCACGGTGACTGCCGTGCCCCAGGCAGGCGAGCCCAGCTTCGCGCCGAAGATCTCGATGGACGATGCGCACGTCGACTGGTCCCAGGGAGCCGATGCCATCGACCGGCTGGTCCGCGCGATGACGCCTGCTCCTGGTGCGTGGACGATGCTCGGAGGCGACAGGCTGCGACTGCTGCCCATCACGATCGTCCCCGATGGCCCCGCCCTGGCACCTGGTGCCGTGCTGGCGACGTCGCGCGAGGTGCTGGTGGGCACGGGCACGTGCCCCGTGCGACTGGGCGAGGTGCGGGCACCCGGCAAGCGGCAGATGCCGGCAGCCGACTGGGCGCGCGGTGCGCGCCTGGGCGAAGGTGTGGTTCTCGCATGATCGACAAGGCTCGCTCGGCCGCCCTGGAACTTCTGCGGGCGGTGCGCGAGGACGATGCCTATGCCAACCTGGTCATGCCGCAGATCCTGCACGGCTACGGACTCACCGGGCGCGATGCGGCCTTCGCCACCGAGCTCGGGTACGGCACCTTGCGCTGGCAGGGCTGGTACGACTGCGTGCTGCGCCAGTGCGTGAGCCGTCCGCTGGAGAAGGTCGAGCCGGTCGTCCTCGACATCCTGCGCCTGGGCGTGCACCAGATCCTGGCCATGCGGGTTCCCGACCATGCAGCGGTCGACTCCTCGTGCGATCTCGCGCGCGAGCACGGAATGGCCTCGAGTGCCAGTGCGCGCGCGGGCTTCGTCAACGGGGTACTGCGCGCCGTGGCGCGCAGGGGAGAGGCTGACCTGGTCGAGGCCGCACGCGACGGCCGCGATGCGGACGACCCCGCCTGGCTGGCCGACCGATGGTCGCACCCGGCGTGGGCCGTGCGCGCACTAGGCGACTCGCTCGGCCACCGGCGGAGCGAGCTGCCCGACCTGCTGCAGTCCGACAACGAGGCTGCACGTCCGGTGCTCGTCGCCCGCGGGATGGATCCTGCAGAACTGCGCTCCCTGCCCGAGGTCGAGCCCGGTCGGTGGTCGCCGCGCGCAGCTGTCGTGGTCGAGGGGCCGCCGGAGGCCCTGGCCTGCGTCCGTGACGGGCGAGCCGGGGTGCAGGACGAGGGCAGCCAGCTCGTCGCGCTGGCTCTCGCGCGCGCGGCGGTGGACGGACGTGACGAGGCCTGGCTCGACACGTGTGCCGGTCCGGGTGGCAAGGCTGCCTTGCTCGACGCGCTCGCGACCGAGCGCGGTGGCCACATCGTCGCCGTCGAGCCGCATGCCCATCGTGCGGCACTGGTCAGCGCTGCACTTCCGGAGGGGTCTCGATCGTCGGTCATCACGGCCGATGCCCGCCAGCGGCCCTGGGGCGATGTGCAGTTCGACCGGGTCCTCGTCGATGTTCCCTGCACCGGCCTGGGCGCCCTGCGCCGACGCCCGGAATCCCGCTGGCGTCGCACGCCTTCGGACCTCGCTGCACTGGGGCCCGTGCAGCGCGACCTGCTGCGCGCCGGCATCGACGCGGCGCGCCCCGGCGGCGTGGTTGCCTACGTGACCTGCTCGCCCCACCTGGCCGAGACCGAATTCGTCGTGCGTGACGTGCTGCGCGGGCGTGCCGACGTCGAGCAGCTCGATGCGCGTGATCTGCTGCCGGACGTCGCGGATCTCGGGGAGGGCCCTGCGGTCCAGCTGTGGCCGCACCGGCATGGCACCGATGGCATGTACCTGGCGGTACTGCGCAAGCTCTAGTCGCTGGGCGGGAGCAGGGCCGCAACCGCTTCGTAGACGCCTGCGCTCCCGGCGACGATCGGTCCGCCGCCAGTGACGCCGTTCTGTGCCAGGAAGTCGCTGACGCGGCCACCCGCCTCTTCGACGAGCAGGATGGCAGCCAGGCAGTCCCATGCGTTGATGTGCATCTCGACGTAGCCGATCAGCTGTCCTGCGGCCACGTAGGCGAGGGTGAGCGCGCCCGAGCCGCAGCGGTGGTACATGCCGCCATCGGCGCGCAGGTGCTCGGCGATGTATCCGAGGTCAGCTGGCCGGGTACGCGAGGAGCAGCCCATGCCGAGCAGGCCGTCGGAGAGCGCATGCGCGTCCGCGACGTGCATCGGCTTCCCGTTGCGCGTGGCCCCGTGGCCGAGCATGGCTGCGTACGTGTCGTCCGTCACCGGGTTGCGGATCACGCCGACCTGCACGGCGCCGTCGCGCACGTAGGCGATCGATACGCACCAGGTCGGCAGCCCGAGCAGGAACGGCTGGGTGCCGTCGATCGGGTCGACCACCCACGCGCCTGTCCCGGCCGCGAGGCCGGTAGCCCCGGTCTCCTCCCCGACGAATGCATCGTCGGGAAAGAGCGACATGAGCCTGTCCCTGATCACCTGCTCGGTCTCGCGGTCTGCCTCGCTCACCGGGTCCTGCACGCCCTTGTGCTCGACCGTCAGCGCGCCGAGGTTGCGATAGTGGCGCAGTGCCACCTCGCCCGCTTCGTGCGCGACGGCCAGTGCCGCGTCGAATCGGGCCTGCAGGTCGTCCGTCATCCGCTTCTCCTCATGTCGATCGCGATTTCCTCACACGGCAGTCGCAAGGTCAGTCGCGCCAGAGCCAGGCGGCCCCGCGCACGCCGCTGGAATCCCCATGCTTCGACCGCACGATCGGGGTGTGGAACACGGTCGAGAACGTGTAATGGGCGACTCGGCCGGGCAGGTCCTCGTAGAGCTCGTCGATGTTGCTCATGCCGCCGCCCATCACGAAGACATCGGGATCGAGGGTGTTCACGACCACCGACAGGCCGCGTGCAGCGCGGTCCACCCAGCGCTCCCAGGTGAGGTTCGCCAATCGGTGGCCATCCCGCTTGAGCTCCATGATCTGCGCCGGCAGGAGTTCCAGGCCGCTGTGGCGTCCGAAGTCGCGCGCGAAGGAGTAGCCGGAGATCCAGGTCTCCATGCAGCCGCGCTTGCCGCAGTAGCAGGGCTCGCCTGGCAGTTCGTCGGCATGGGGGAAGGGGAGCGGGTTGTGGCCCCAGTCCGCCGAGGAGTTGTTGGGGCCGTGATGCACCCGCCCATCGATGGCGATGCCGCCTCCCGTGCCGGTGGCGATGATCACCCCGAACACGACCCGGTAGCCCTGCCCGGCACCGTCGATGGCCTCGGACGCTGCGAAGCAGTCGGCATCGTTGACCACGCGCAGCTCCCGGCCGAGCCGGTCGTGGAGGTCCTGCCACACGGGCTGGCCGTTGATCCACGTGGAGCTGCCGCCCTTGCCGATGCCGGTCCGCGGCTCCAGCGAGCCGGGAATGCCTATGCCCACTGGCCCTGTCTGGCCCGTCTGGGCCTCGACCCGCGTGATCAGGTCGGCGATCAGGTCGAGGCACCCGCGGTAGTCGCCGCGTGGGGTGGTCTCGCGAATGCGAAGCAGCTCGGTGCCGTCGGGCTCGATGGCGACGATCTCGATCTTGGTGCCGCCCCAGTCCACTCCGATCAGCATCAGCCGGCATCCCATCTCGAACGGTCGGCAGCCCTCGTCCCCGCGTCCTGAACGCTCGGTTGCCGCATGGCGTGAGTGCCTACGATAGCCAGATGCCCGATCAGCCGATCGTCGACGCAGGCGCGACCAACGAGCACCTCCGGCTCCTGGCCCGGGTGGCGCGCATGTACCACGAGCGCGGCATGAAGCAGCAGCAGATCGCCGAGCAGCTCGGGCTCTCGCAGGCACGCGTGTCCCGCCTGCTCAAGGAGGCCGGCGAGCGCGGCATCGTCCGCTCGATCGTCGTGCTCCCTCCCGGGGTGCACACCGAGCTCGAGGAAGCCGTGCAGGATCGCTTCGGGCTCGATGACGTGGTGGTCGCCGATGTCGAGGGCGCCGCCGACATGGGTCGCGCCCTGGGGTCAGCGGCGGCGTCCTACCTCGACGTGTCCCTCGTCGGTGCCGATGTCATCGGGGTGTCGTCCTGGAGCAGTGCACTGGTCGCCGCCGTCGAGGCCATGCGCCCACGCGCGCATCCCTCGGCATCGGCCGTCGTCCAGATGTTCGGGGGAGTCGGCGACCCCACTGTCCAGGTGCAGGCGACGCGCCTGACCGGAAGGCTCGCAGACGTGCTGCGAGCCCGGCCGATGTACATGCCCTCGCCGGCAATCGTCGGCTCGCCGGCGATCCGGCGCGCGATGATGAAGGATCCGGCCATCGGCGCGATCGTCGAATCATGGGCCGCCATCACGGTGTCCTTGGTGGGCATCGGCACCATCGACCCCTCCCCGTTGCTGCGCAGCAGCGGCAACTCGCTGAGCCCGGAGGAGATCGATGCGCTCCGCTCGGCCGGGGCAGTGGGCGACATCTGTCTGCGCTACTTCGACGAAGCGGGCCGCACCGTCCCGAGCTCGGTAGACGGCCGGCTCATGGGCATGACGAGCGCTGCGATCCAGGCGGTGCCGCGACGGATCGCCATCGCCGGCGGGTCGGACAAGGTGACCGCCATCCGGGCCGCCGTCGCGGGCGGCTGGGTCTCCGTGCTGGTCACGGATGCCGAGACGGCGCAGGCCCTCGCGGCTGCTTGACCTCGCCGCGCGCTGCGGCAAGAATGAGGTTGGTATTATTCACTATTGAATGGATATTCAATGATGGTTCGGGCGACTGAGGGCACCGCTCCGCCCTGCGCGACTGCCGACGAGATTCGGTCCCTTGCGCTGCACATCCGCCTCGGGGCACTCGACACCATCGCGCATGCCGGCCTCGGCCATATCGGCGGCGACTATTCGGCGACCGACATCCTTGCGGTGCTCTACGGTGCCGTCCTGCGCGTCGATCCCGCCCAGCCGTCCTGGCCGGGCAGGGACCGCTTCGTGATGAGCAAGGGGCACGCTGCGGCCTCGCTGTACACCGCCCTCGCCTGGCGCGGCTATTTCCCGCCGGACGAACTGCGCACCTTCGCCGGGAACGACTCGCGCCTGGGCGGGCATCCGAACCGCCGCAAGACCCCCGGAGTCGAGACGAACACCGGGCCGCTGGGCCACGGTCTGCCCATCGCGGCAGGCATGGCGCTCGGCGCCCGGCTGGGCGGCCAGGACTGGCGTACTTACGTCATCGTGGGCGACGGCGAGATGCAGGAGGGCTCCAACTGGGAGGCGATCATGTTCGCCGCCCACCAGCGCCTGTCGAACCTCACGCTCATCGTCGACCGCAACAGGCTGCAGCAGGGTGCGGGCACGGAAGACACCAACTCGCTCGACCCGCTCGACGAGAAGCTGCGCGCCTTCGGCTGGGATGCCGTCGTCGTCGACGGGCATGACATCCAGGCGGTGTGGGATGCAGTCGTGCGACCGACCGCCGACGGCCGGCCCCGGGCAGTAGTCGCCGAGACGGTCAAGGGCAAGGGAGTCTCGTTCATGGAGAACCTCGCTGCATGGCACCACAAGGTGCCATCTGCCGAGCAGGTAGAGCAGGCGCGTGCGGAGCTCACGGCAGGTGCGGCATGAGCATGCACGACTGCCGCGTGGCCTTCGCGGAAACGCTGATCGACCTCGCCTCCTGCGACGACCGGATCGTCGTCGTCTGCAATGACTCCGTGGGCTCCAGCAATCTCGGCGGCTTCCGCGAGCGCTTTCCCGACCGTCTCGTCAACGTGGGCATCGCCGAGCAGAACATGGTGGGCGTTGCAGCCGGCCTGGCGAACGCCGGGTTCATCCCGTTCGTGTCGGCTGCCTCGCCGTTCCTCACCGGGCGGGCCACCGAGCAGATCAAGGCCGACATCGTCTACAGCAACGCCAACGTCAAGCTCTGCGGCCAGAGCCCGGGCGTCTCCTACGGCGAGCTCGGTCCCACGCACCACTCGATCGAGGACATCGCGTGGATGCGGGCGCTAGACGACCTGCCCATCATCGTCCCCGCTGATCCCGCCCAGACCGAGGAGGCAGTTCGCTGGGCGGCAGCGGTCGAGGGCCCCGTCTTCATGCGCATCGGCCGCTACAAGGTTCCCTCGGTGTCCGATGGGCAGGCACCGGCCTTCGTCGCCGGCAGGGCGAACGTGGTGCGCGCTGGCGGCGACGTCTCGATCATCGCCAACGGCACCATGGTGACCGTTGCGATCGAGGCAGCAGAAGCACTTGCGCGCGAGGGCATCTCGGCCAGGGTGGTCAACATGGCAACTGTCCACCCGCTTGACGTCGACGCGGTGATCGACTGCGCGACCTCGACGCGTGCCATCGTCACGGTGGAGGAGTCGGTTCCCCGCGGCGGCCTCGGTGGCGCTGTGGCCGAATACCTCTCCCAGCAGCGCCCGACCCGCATGCGCCTGCTCGGCACGCACGAGTTCGCGCCCACGGGCACGGTCGAGTTCCTCTTCGAGCGCTTCGACCTGACCCCCGCCGGAGTCGCAGCGGCGGCTCGCGATGCTCTGGGCAGCGCATGACCCCACCGCTGATCGTCGCCATCGACCAGGGGACCAGCTCGACGAAGGTCATCGTGGTGGATTCCGACGGAGCGGTCGTGGCGCGCGGCTCGGCACCCCTGGCGCTGCTCACGCCCCGGCCTGGCTGGGTCGAGCATCGAGCCGACGACATCATCGCCAGCGCCCATGCCGCGGTCGCCGAAGCGGTGCGCGGCCTCGACTCCTCGCGTGTGGTGGCTGTCGGCATCTCGAACCAGCGCGAGTCCCTCGTGCTGTGGGACCGCACCACGGGTGAGGCAGTGTCGCCGGTGCTGAGCTGGCAGGACAGGCGCACCGTCGACCTCTGCGAGGAATTGCTCGCAGCCGGCCATGGCCTGCGCGTGCGCGAGGTGTCGGGCCTGCCGCTGGATCCGATGTTCTCGGCGGCGAAGGCTGCCTGGCTGATCGGCGAGTACGACGCCCGGCGCAGCGGTCGCTACGCCCTCGGGACCATCGACTCGTGGCTGGCGTGGTCGCTGACCGGCGAGCACATCGCGGATGCCGGCAATGCCTCACGCACGTCGCTGCTCGATGTCGACGCAGGGCACTGGAGCCAGGAGATGCTCGACCTTTTCGGCGTGCCAGGCGCATCGATGCCCCGCATCGTCGACTCCGTCGGCCCGCTCGGCCTGGTTCGGGGGCTGCCCGGCATTGCGGACGGCACCCCGCTCACGTCGATCCTCGGCGATTCGCATGCGGCCTTGTTCGCGCATGCCGGGTGGCGCGCGGGTGTCGTGAAGGCGACCTATGGCACAGGCAGCTCGGTCATGGGCCTGGCCTCGGGCGACACGACGACGAGCACGGGGCTGTGCCGCACGATCGCCTGGAAGCTTCCCGGCGAGGCGCCCGCCGTGGCGTGGGAGGCCAACATCTTGTCGACGGGAGCCACGCTGGCCTGGCTGGCCGCGCTCGTGGGTCAGGCGCCCGGGGCTCTCGCCTCGATCGCGGAGAGCGACAGCGGAGGCGTCGTGCTCGTGCCTGCGTTCAACGGGCTGGCGGCCCCCTGGTGGACGCCCGATGCGCAGGCGGTCCTGGTGGGCATGTCACTGGCGACTACGCGTGGTCACCTCGCGCGGGCTGCCCTCGACTCGACGATCCTGCAGGTCGCCGATGTCGTCGATGCCTTCGCCGAGGCGGGCGTCAGCGTCGCCGAACTGGTGGCTGACGGCGGTGCGAGCGACAATCTCGATCTCATGGCACGCCAGGCCGGGCTCCTCGGCCAGCCCGTGCGTGTCTCGGCGGAGCCGGGGCTGTCGGCCCTGGGCGCCGCGCATGCCGCCGGACTCGGCGCGGGACTGTGGTCGTTGCGCGACCTCGACGCCATGCCCCGTCCCTACGAGAGCGTCGCACCCGGCCTTGATGCCGCACAGGCCGGCGCCCTGAGGCAACTGTGGCGCGATGCGCTCAACCGGTCCATTCCTGCTCGTGCGCCCGCCGCCAGCAGGTAGAACAGCCTTATCGATCACCCAACGATCCGGAAGTAGAGGAACCCTGACGATGGCACCGCTCACGTTCGGCACTGGTATCTGGGCCTTCGGGCAGTTCGTCGATCGCTACGCGGCAGACGGCTACGGGCCGCCCCGTGGCACCCGGGACATGATCGAGATGGCTGCCCGCGTGCCGAACCTCGTCTACCTCGACATCAACGTGCCCTTCGCCACCGAGGGCATGTCGGCGCGGGAGGTGAGGACGCTGCTCGACGACAACGGGCTCAAGTGCCGTGCCGCCACGCCGCACATCTACATGCGCGAGTACGTCAAGGGCTCGTTCACGAATCCTTCCTCCGAGCTGCGCAAGCGCACCCAGGCGCGGGTGGAGGAGGCGGTAGAGGCCGCCGCCGTGCTGGGCGCCGGCTACGTCAAGTTCTGGCCGGGCCAGGACGGCTATGACTTCCCGGGCCAGGTCGACTACATGCAGATCTGGGACTACACCATCGATGGCATGCGCGAGATCTGCGAGCGCCATCCCGAGGTGCAGTTCGCGATCGAGTACAAGCCCAAGGAGCCGCGCGTGCGCATGACGCTCGCCAATGCGCCCAAGACCTTGCTTGCCATCCAGGAGACCGGCGTCGACAACCTCGGCATCGTGATGGACTTCGGGCACTCGCTGATGGCGGGGGAGTCGCCGACCGAGTCGCTGATGATGATCCACCGCCGGGGCAAGCTCGTCTCGGCGGAGCTCAACGACAACTGGCGCGACTGGGACGACGATCTCCCCGTTGCGTCCGTGCACCTGTTCGAGACCATGGAGTACCTGCTCGCGCTGCGCGAGATCGGCTGGAGTGACCCGGTCCTGCTCGACCAGTTCCCCTTCCGCGAGGATCCCGTCGCGGCGCTCACCCGCAGCCTCGAGACCATCACCATGCTCGACGAGGCCTGTGCCCGCGTCGATCGCGTCAAGCTGGCCGAGGCACAGGGCCGGCAGGACGCCCTGGCTGCCCAGGCGGTGCTCTGGAACGCGCTGCTGGGCACCGAGCGGTTCGCGGTCTAGCGGCCTTCTCGATGCCTGGCGTCGCGTGGCACTTTTCGGCCGCGAAAACAGCCACGCGACGCCACGCATCGAGGCTTCGGGCCGGTCGATAGCCTTCGCGCCATGGGCATGCAGATCTCGCCGAGCGTCCTCAACGCAGACCTCGCCAACCTCCGGCATTCGGTCGAGCAGGTCGCGTCGGTCGCCGACTGGGTGCACCTGGACGTCATGGACAACCATTTCGTCCCGAACCTCACCTTCGGCCTTCCGGTCATCGAGAGCCTGCTCAAGCAGATCTCCGTGCCTGCCGACTGCCACCTGATGATCGACGACCCCGACCGCTGGGCGCCGGGCTACGCCGAGGCCGGTGCGGGCAGTGTCACGTTCCATGTCGAGGCCGCGCGCAAGCCGGCAATGGTCGCCCGCGACATCCGGGCGGCAGGAGCCCGTGCAGGGGTCGCCATCAAGCCCGGCACGCCGGTGTCGGCGATCGCCGACCTGCTCCCGGGCATCGACATGATCTTGGTCATGACCGTCGAGCCCGGCTTCGGCGGCCAGTCCTTCATGGCCGACATGATGCCCAAGGTGCGCGAGGCCCGACGCCTGGCCGACGCAGCAGACGTCGATGTCTGGATCCAGGTCGACGGCGGCATCGATGCCGAGACCATCGAGATCGCGGCGTCGCATGGCGCCGATGTGTTCGTGGCGGGTTCCGCCGTCTACCGTGCGGCCGAGCCGGCCGAGATGGTCGAGCGCCTGCGGGCGACTGCAGAGAACGCCGCCCGCCCGTGAGCGAGGGGCGAGGCACCGCCGCATGGGATGACGCCATGCGCGAGGCGATCGCCCTGTCCATGTCCGAGGATGTCTTCCGCTCGTCCAATCCACGTGTCGGTTGCGTGATCGTCGACGCGACGGGGGTGCCCGTCGGACGCGGATGGCACCAGGGCGCTGGAACTGCCCACGCAGAAGTCCATGCGCTGGCCCAGGCGGGCGAGCATGCCCGTGGTGCCACGGCGGTCGTGACCCTCGAGCCCTGCGCGCACACCGGACGCACGGGGCCGTGCGCCCAGGCGCTCATCGACGCAGGCATCGCACGGGTCGTCTACGCCGTGGCCGACCCCACCGCCCAGGCCGCCGGCGGCGGGCAGGCCCTGCGCGATGCCGGCGTCGAGGTCGTGTCCGGGGTCCTCGAGGAGCCTGCGCGCCATGCCAACCGAGCATGGCTGCACTGGCAGCAGGCCAGGCGTCCGCTCGTGACTCTCAAGTGCGCCATGAGCCTGGACGGACGCGTGGCCGATGCCACCGGCGGCCCTACCCGCATCACGGGCCCGCAGGCCCGATCGTGGGCGCATGGCCTGCGCGCCGAGGTCGATGCCATCGTCGTCGGCACCGGCACCGTGCTGGCCGATGACCCCCAGCTGACTGCCCGGCATGACGATGGGTCGCTGCGAGCCCGACAGCCGCTCAGGGTGGTCATGGGCACGCGCGCCATCCCGGATTCGGCGAGGATCCTCGACGGCTCGGCCGAGACAGTGGTCATCGCCTCCCATGACCTTGGCGAGCTCATGGAGGTCCTGTCGCAGCACGATGTCCTGCATGCGCTGGTCGAAGGCGGCCCCACCCTCGAAGCTGCGCTCATCGACGCGGGGCTCGCCGACGAGGCCGCGTGGCTCGTAGCGCCGGTGGTGCTCGGTGCCGGTCCGGTGGCCCTGCCGCCCCTGGCCAGGCAGGCCGGGCTGGCCGTTCGCTCGGTCACGGTCCTGGGGGAGGATGTCCTGGTGGAAGGAGGCCTGGATGTTCACCGGGATCGTTGAGGAGCTCGGCACCGTCGCCGAGGTGTCGCCGCTCGTCGAGGCCTCGCGCGTGCGCATCATCGGTCCCCTCGTCATGGAGGGCACCCGGCCGGGGGATTCGATAGCCGTCAACGGGGTGTGCCTGACCGTCGTCGATGCGCTCGCCGATGGCTTCACCGCCGACGTCATGGACGAGACCCTGCGCCGCTCGTCGCTCGACGGCATCGCACCTGGTGACCGCGTCAATCTCGAGCGTGCAGCACGCATGGACTCGCGCATCGGGGGCCATCTGGTGCTCGGCCACGTCGATGGCGTGGGACGCGTGCTCGCGGTCGACGCGCACGAGCAGTGGACCGTGGTGCGCTTCTCGCTGCCGGGCGAGCTCGCCAAGTACGTGGTCGAGAAGGGCTCCATCGCACTCGATGGCGTGTCGCTGACGGTCGTGGCAGTCGATGACGACAGCGTGACGGTCTCCTTGATCCCGACCACGCTGGCCGACACCACGATGGGACTCCGTACAGTAGGCGACCCGGTCAACGTCGAAGTAGATGCCATGGCCAAGCACATCGAGCGTTTGATCGAATGGAGGAGCCGATGATCCCGGCGGACGAGCTCTACGCCGAGGAGAGCGCGAAGGCACCTGCGACGAAGTCGGCCGTTGCCGCGAAGCAGGCGTCGCCGGCGGGTGCTCCGTCCGCCCAGGCGCGGCCCGGGCGCTCGACCGACGGAGTCAGGCTCGACTCGGTCGAGGCAGCAATCGAGGCCATGCGCGAGGGCAAGTCCGTGATCGTCGTCGACGACGAGGACCGCGAGAACGAGGGCGACCTGATCTTCGCCGCGTCGAAGGCGAGCGCCGCCCTTGCGACCTTCATGATCCGGTACACGTCGGGCTACATCTGCGTCGGCGTCGACGGCCCGATCCTCGATCGCCTCAACCTGCCGCCCATGACCGCTGTCAACGAGGACCGCAAGGGCACTGCCTACTCGGTCTCGGTCGATGCACGCGATGTCGAGGGCACGGGCATCTCCGCTGAGGATCGCGCCTACACGATCCGCGTGATCGCGGACTCGGCAACGGAGCCGTGGGATCTCACCCGGCCCGGCCACGTGATGCCCCTGCGCGCGGTGCAGGGCGGGGTCCTGCAGCGCGCAGGGCACACCGAGGCCGCTGTCGACCTCGCCCGCATGGCCGGGCTCGCGCCTGCCGGAGCCCTGTGCGAGATGGTCAACGACGACGGCACCATGATGCGGGCTCCCGAGTGCAGGGCGTTCGCGGACGAGCACGGGCTCGTCATGATCTCCATCGCCGACCTCATCACCTACCGGCGCCGCACGGAGACCCTGGTCTCGCGCGTTGCGGAGACCGTCCTGCCCACTTCGTACGGAGACTTCCGCGCCTACGGCTACCGCAGCGAAACCGATGCCACCGAGCACATCGCGCTGGTGGTCGGCGAAGTAGGCGACGGCGAGGACATCTTGGTGCGCGTGCACTCGGAGTGCCTCACCGGCGATGCCCTCGGCTCACTGCGCTGCGACTGCGGAGCCCAGTTGCATGCCGCCATGCGCCAGGTGCAGGCGGCGGGCCGCGGCGTGGTGCTCTACGTCAAGGGCCACGAGGGCCGCGGCATAGGCCTGCTCCACAAGCTGCAGGCCTACACGCTGCAGGACCAGGGCCGCGACACGGTCGACGCGAATCTCGAGCTGGGCCTGCCGGCCGATGCCCGCGACTATGGCACGGGAGCCCAGATCCTCGCCGACCTCGGAGTCGTCTCGATGCGGCTGCTGACGAACAACCCGACCAAGCGGGCGGGCCTGGAGGGCTATGGCCTGGTGATCGCCGAGCGCGTGCCACTCGTCGTCGAGCCCAATGACGTCAACCGCGACTACCTGCGAACCAAGGCCGAGCGCATGGGCCATGACCTTGGCGGGAGCGGCGCATGAGCGGTGCAGGAGCCCCGTCGGGCATCGTCGGCCATGAGTGCCGGGGAATGGCCGTCGCCATCGTCGCAGCGTCCTGGCATGAGCAGGTGATGGACGGCCTCGTCGCAGGCGCCCTGCGCGCTGCCGAGGCACTGGGCGCCAGGGCCACCGTCGTGCGGGTGCCAGGCTCCTTCGAGTTGCCCATCGTGGCGCAGGCCTGCGCTACGAGCGGCGAGTTCGAGGCAGTGGTGGCACTGGGCGTGGTCATCCGCGGCGGCACGCCGCACTTCGACTATGTGTGCGCAGCTGCGACAGACGGCCTGGGCCGGGTTGCCCTCGACACCGGCGTGCCCATCGGATTCGGGCTGCTCACCTGCGACAACGACGACCAGGCCCTCGACCGGGCCGGGCTGCCGGGATCGCGCGAGGACAAGGGTGCCGAGGCGACCGAGGCCGCCCTGGCTACCGCTGCTGTGCTGCGCAGCGTCCGCCAATAGGCTTGTCCCGTGAAGACTTTCGACGAGCTGTACTCCGAGCTCCAGCGCAAGATCACCTACCAGGACGAAGAGTCGGGCACTGTCCGCCTCGTCGACGCCGGCGTCCATGCGGTGGGCAAGAAGGTTGTCGAGGAGGCTGCCGAGGCCTGGATGGCAGCCGAGTACGAGGGCGCCGACCGCACTGCGGCCGAGATCGCCGACCTGCTGTACCACGTGATCGCGTTGATGCTGGCGTCCAAGGTCAGCCTCGACGACGTCTACCGCAGGCTGTAGCCGATGCTGCGTGTTGCCGTCCCGAACAAGGGGCAACTGGCCGAGCCAGCTCGCGAGATGCTGCTCGAGGCCGGCTACCTGCGAGCTGCCTCGACCCGTGACCTGCTGGTTCACGACCCCGAGAACGACGTCGAGTTCTTCTTCCTGCGTCCGCGCGACATCGCCATCTATGTCGGGGCAGGCACCCTCGACCTCGGCATCACCGGCCGCGACATGCTGCTGGACTCCGGTGCCGATGCCGAGGAGATCATCAACCTCGGCTTCGCACCGTCGACCTTCCGCCTCGCTGTGCCCGCCGGCTCGGCGAAGCAGGTCAGCGATCTCGCTGGCCGCACGATCGCGACGTCCTATGCGGGCCTCCTCGCCGCCTACCTTGAGCGCGAGGGCATCGACGCCCACGTGGTCAAGCTCGACGGAGCCGTCGAGAACGCGGTGGCGCTGGGAGTGGCCCACGCGGTTGCCGACGTCGTGGCAACCGGAACGACCCTGCGCAAGGCCGGACTCGAGGTCATCGGCGACCCGCTGCTCGTGTCGGAGGCCCTCGTCGTCCGCCGGCGCAACGCTCCACGGGTGCCGGCCGTCGATACGTTCCTGCGCCGGCTGACCAGCGTGATGGTGGCCCGTTCGTTCGTGGTCGTCGACTACGACATCCCCACGGCCGACCTCGAGCAGGCCTGCCAGATGACCCCTGGCTTCGAGTCGCCGACGGTGTCGTCCCTGCACGACCCCGCTTGGTCCGCAGTGCGCGCCATGGTCCCGGCGGCCGACGTGCACCGCATCATGGACGATCTCTACGAGCTCGGCGCGCGCGGCGTGCTCGTGACGGATATCCGCGCCTGCCGGCTCTGAGGCCTCAGGCCTGCTGGGCCTCGCACCACTGCAGCCAGCACCAGCCGGCGGCAAGCGACGCCACGGCCGGGCTCAGGTCGAGGGCGCGCACGCTGAATCCGTAGGTCATCGCCACGGCCGTCGCCGCGGCATGCTCGGGCTCTGCGGGCTCGAGGGACCTGCCGTCCCGCAGCTCCGCCGCGAAGGCCTGCACGCGCTGCACTGCATCGGGGTCGGCCTGGGCCCGTGACATGACCTGCTTCCATGGCGCGAAGGCGGGCACCGGCCCGGCGTGCAGTGCCGCGAGATCACGCTCGCACTGACCGGCGACCAGGGCGTAGGCGCGCTCGGCATCCTGCGGCCCGCGCGCGCTGCGCAGGTAGTTCCGCATCTCCATCCGGCCATTATCGGGTGTGCTCCACCCGTGCGGCGGGCAATGCCGCCCGGGATCGAGCAGGCCACCCGCGTCAAGCCCGATTCGCCCGGTTCCCCCATGCGCGTTGCGCCGTGGAATGCTGTCGTCGTGACCGCGATCGACCCGCCCATCTCGCTGTCATCGCCCCATGGCTCGGTCGTGGCCTACGCGCATGGTGCGCAGGTCGTGCAGTGGACCCCGGCCGGCGCAGCGGAGTCCGCCCTGTGGCTCAGCCCGCGGGCGGCCTTCGATTCGGCCTCGGCCATTCGCGGGGGCATCCCGGTGTGCTTCCCGTGGTTCGGCCCCGGGCGGGACGGGAACATGACACCCGCGCACGGATTCGCGCGGACAGCCACGTGGGAGCTTGTCGAGGCCGCGGCGGACGATGCGGGTGCGCGCATGCGCTGGCTGCTCGATGCGTCCATGGCTGCCGACCCGAAGTTCCCGTTCGCCTACGCTGCCGAGCTCGAGGTCCAGGCGGCGGCGGAGCTCACTGTCGCGCTGCGCGTGCGCAACGAGGGCCAGGAGGCGCTGAGCTACGAGGACGCACTGCATGCCTACCTCGCGGTGAGCGATGTCGAGGGCATCCGCATCGTCGGGCTCGACGGAGCCGAGTACGCCGACAAGGCGCGCGGGGGCATCACGGCCATCCAGCGGGGAGACCTCACCGTCAGGGGCGAGACCGACCGTGCCTACCGGTCCACGTCGCGCATCGAGGTCCATGACGCCCAACGGACTCTTGTCATCGAGAAGTCAGGCTCTGCATCGACGGTGGTCTGGAATCCCGGTGCCGCACTCGCTTCGCGCATGGCCGACATCGGCTCCGGCCTGTGGCGCGGATTCGTGTGCGTCGAGGCCGGCAACGTGCTCGGGGATGCAGTTCGCCTCGCGCCGGGAGCCGACCATGTGACTGCCTACCGGCTGGCGGTGCGATGAGCGACGACCAGACGCTCGGCCGAGGCCGGCACCTCGCCGAGCCGCAGTTCGCCGCTGACGATGGCGCCGCCGATGCCTATGTGCGCACCCTCCTGGCCGCCTGGCAGGACGGCTCCGCGAATCCCGTGGCGGTGGTGCGCCACCTGCGTTCCGCCCGGCTCCTGGCCGCTGTCGTCGCAGTCCTCGACGAACTGGACGAGGCAGGCGGCGACAAGGACAGCCACATGGCGGCCGTGTCCGTCATGAACGGCAACGGTCAGAAGGGCATGCTCGCCTTCACCGGGACGGATTCCCTGGCGGCCTGGAATGCCGAGGGCCGGCCAGTGCCCGCGCTCGGCCGCGACCTGGCACGGTCGGCGATCGACGACGGTGCCGCGGCGCTCGTGGTGGATCTCGCCGGGCCTCACCAGGTCGTGATCGCGGGAGCGCTCCTCGATGCCCTTGCCGCGCAGGTCGACCTCGAGCGAGTCGAAGCACTGGTGCAGGCTGCACTGGCTCCGCTCACGGCCGATGGCTGGGTCGAGATCACCGTCGCCGGAATCGATGGTCCCGAGGCGCAGGCAGATGTGCTCGTGATGGTGGGAGCCGTGGGTGGAGCCCACCCCGACGGCCGGCTGCCGCAGATGCTGGCCGAGCAGGCGGCCACGGCGCTGGCGGCCCGAGCCGACATCCATCGCCTCGTCCCTGGCGGCATCGCGGTCGTGCCCGCCTGAGCAAGCGCGCCCGAGGAGGCGCCGAGCCCTCGGGTCAGGCCACGGGACCGGTCAGGCTCTCCCCGGGGCCCTTGCCAGGCTCGTCCGGCACCACGGAGGCCTCCCGGAACGCTCGCTGCAGCGTTGCCAGGCCATCGCGCAGGGGTGCCGCATGGATCGAGCCGAGCAGGGGAGCGGCCGAGGTGACCAGGCCCGCCAGGGAGGTAATGAGGATCCGGGCCTCGGCCAGGTCGGCCTCGCGGTCGTCGTCGCCGAGGCCGCACGCGATCGCCGCAGCGGTCATCAAGTGCATGGCCACCGTGAGGACCACCTCGACTGCGGGCACGTCGCCGATGTCGAGGATGCCGTCGATTTCGGGGTTCTCGGTCACGGCTGGTAGCCTTCCACCCGACCGACTCGGCCTCGCGGCCGGGTCATGCAAGCGGAGTCCTCGAACTCCCACCTGCAGGCCGCCGGCGCACAGCGCGCCACCAGGCCTCGCAGGTCACGGACAGGGCAGCCCTCCGGGGCCTGCCCTGGTTGTCGAGGCCTCCGCGCGCTGCGCCGGAGGCCGTTGTGGTCTTCGGGGTAGGTCGCCGGAGACTCACGCAAGGAGGCGCCATCAGCGTCGAACCCCGGATCAACGACCGGATCCGCGTACCGGAGGTCCGCCTCGTCGGCCCTAACGGCGAGCAGGTCGGCATCGTCCGCATCGAGGATGCCCTGCGCCTGGCAGTGGAGGCCGATCTCGACCTCGTCGAGGTGGCCCCGATGGCCAAGCCGCCGGTGTGCAAGCTCATGGACTTCGGCAAGTTCAAGTACGAGGCCGCGCTCAAGG
>CAYFLP010000003.1:0-5513 GCA_964344045.1 uncultured Bifidobacteriaceae bacterium | reverse complement strand
GTTCCTCAAGGCCGGCGACAAGGTCAAGATCACCATCATGTTCCGCGGTCGCGAGCAAAGCCGGCCGGAGCTCGGCCTGCGCCTGCTGGCAAAGCTGGCCGAGGACGTCACCGAACTCGGTTTCGTCGAGGCCACTCCCAAGCAGGATGGCCGGAACATGATCATGGTCCTGGCCCCGCACCGCCGCAAGGCAGATGCCCAGAAGGCTGCCCGCGCCTCGCGCGAGACCGAGGCGGCCGAGGTCGTGGAAGCGGCAGAGGCGATCGCGGTCGTCGAAGCAGTCGAAGCAGAGTCCGTCTGAACCACCCGCACGGCCCCACCGGGCCGAGCACAGCCACCCAGCCGGCACCCGCCGGTGAACTACAGCGAGGAAGAGCGATGCCGAAGCAGAAGACGCACAGCGGCGCCAAGAAGCGATTCAAGGTGACCGGCTCGGGCAAGATCACCCACGAGCAGGCCAACCGCCGCCACCTCATGGAGGTGAAGTCCGGCAAGCGCGCCCGCAAGCTGGAGTCCGACCAGGTCGTTTCGCCGGCCGATGCCCCCAAGGTCAAGCGCCTCCTCGGCCGCTGACCCTTCCCCCCGAAACGATTCCTAGTCAGGAGATAAGCCATGGCACGCGTCAAGCGCGCAGTCAATGCAGCAAAGAAGCGTCGTGAAACCCTCGAGCGGGCGTCCGGCTACCGCGGCCAGCGGTCGCGCCTGTACCGCAAGGCCAAGGAGCAGGTCACTCACTCCCTCGTCTACGCGTACGCCGATCGCCGTACCCGCAAGGGCGACTTCCGTCGCCTGTGGATCCAGCGCATCAACGCTGGCGCCCGCGCCAACGGCATGACCTACAACCGCTTCATCCAGGGCCTGAAGGAGGCCGGCGTCGAGGTCGACCGCCGCATCCTGGCAGAGCTCGCCGTCAATGACGCGCCGGCTTTCGCTGCCCTGGTCGAGGTCTCGCGCGCGGCGCTCCCCGCCGCCTGAGACCAGCGCACATGCCTGCGGCGTCGCTGACGTCGGTCCGATCCGACCGCGTCACGGCCGTCCGCAAGCTGCATGAGCGCAGTGGCCGCCGCAAGAGCGGGCGGTTCCTCGTCGAGGGGCCGCAGGCCGTTGAAGCAGCATTCGCCGCCGGTGTCGGCGTTCATGAGGTCTTCGTGGACGTCGATGCCGGCGGCGCTGTCCTTTCCCTTGCCGATTCGGGGCCGGTGCGTGCCACCTGGGCCACCGGGCAGGTGCTCGCCGCCATGGGCGAGACCCAGGCATCGCAGGGCATCGTGGCCGTATGCGACCTGATCACCCCGCCTTCCCTCGACGAGGTCTGCTCAATGGCCGGCCCCGTCGTCTTCCTCGACGCCGTCGCGGACCCGGGCAACGTGGGAACCATCATCCGCACCGCGGATGCCGTGGGCGCCGCGGGCGTCGTGCTGGGCCCGGGGTGCGCTGACCCCTACAACGGCAAGGTCGTGCGCTCGACCGCCGGCTCGCTCTTCCACCTGCCGGTGGCCGTCGGGCACGAGCCGGCCGACCTCGTGGCCGCCGCACGCCACGCGGGCCGAGCCATCCTGGCACTTGCCGGCGAGGGAGCCGAGGATCTCTTCCGGCTCCCGCCCGCCCTCCTGGGCCGGCCGGTGTGGGTGGTCGGGTCCGAGGCGCACGGCGTCGGCGAGCAGTCCCGTCGCGAAGCCGACTGCCTCGTCCGGATCCCGATGGACGGCCGGGCCGAGTCGCTCAATGCGGCAGTCGCGGCCTCCGTGGCCCTGTACGTGAGCGCGTCCCGCCTGGCCGGGTAGGCCAGGCAGCAGGCCCGCTACCTGCAAGCGACTGGCATGTACCGAGCGTCGGATTCGGGCGATTCCCTAGTGGGATGACAGACTTGCCCCCATGGATCCCCGCGACTACGTGACGCTCCCGATCTTCGAGGAGACCGGTTACGTCGTCCTTGACTCCTACGACCAGGCGGCCGACCCGCGCGAGTGGGAGCAGCTGGAGTTCGTCGACTGGAAGTCGTCCGGCGATACCCGATTCGCCCCCCTGGCCAGCGCCTATGGCGACATGGAATGCAATGGCTTCTGGAACCACACGCCGGCCAAGACCGACAAGGACGGGGTCTGGGTCGAGGCGAATACCGCGGTGGCGCCGATCCTCAAGGCCCGCGCCGAGGAGGCCGGTGCCAACATCGGACGCTGCCGCGTGATCGAACTGCAGCCGAACCGCTACGGCGAGGCCCTGTACAACCTGCACCGCGACGACAACAACCGGCTCAACCCCGAGGGCACGGGCTGGATCGTCCGTGCCTTCTTCAACCTCACCGACGATCCCGACACCGTGATGATCCTGCGCGAGGACCGCGACGATCCGAGCACGGAGGTCCGCATTGCGCTGCCGGCGGGAGCGCAGGCGATCATCGACACACAGCGCCTGTGGCACGCCGTGTGGCACCCGGGCGCGCAGCCGCGGTACTGCCTGATCACGTCCTACGAGAGCGGCCCTGAGCTCGATGCCTACATAGCGGCGAAGAACGGCGTGGCCAGCGTTCCCAATGCGCCCATTGCTCCGGAGGTAGCAGCGGCAGGCGAGCAGCTCGCCGCCGAGAAGCGCGCAGCCCGTGCGGCAGCCCTCGCGGCTCGCGGCAACGACCCGACCTTCGGCGACGGAAGCCTGCGTGCCGGCCCCGCCGTCGAGGAGTACTCGGAGGCCTAGTCCTTCGCCATCCGACCGCACCACGAGCATTGCTGAACCACCATGAGAGGAACACCGTGACCGCGACGGCCAGCCAGACCGCCGTGCCCTACGACGCCGTCCTGGACGAGCTCGAGGCCGAGGCGATCCACATCTATCGCGAGACTGCCGCGGCATTCAAGAACCCCGTGCTGCTGTACAGCATCGGCAAGGACTCCTCCGTGCTGCTGCACCTGGCAGTCAAGGCGTTCGCTCCGGCGCCGATCCCCTTCCCGGTGATGCACGTCGACACCACGTGGAAGTTCCGCGAGATGATCGAATTCCGCGATCGCCGGGCCGCGGAGCTCGGACTCGACCTGCGAATCGCCCGCAACGAGGAGGCCGTCGCCGAGGGCGTCTCGCCCTTCTCGCACGGCACCCATGAGTACACGCGCCTGATGAAGACCGTGGCGCTTCGCGAGGGCCTGGACCGCTACGGATTCGATGCCGCAGTGGGCGGTGCCCGTCGTGACGAGGAGCGCAGCCGCGCCAAGGAGCGCATCTTCAGCCTGCGCGAGCCCGGCCACCAGTGGGATCCACGCAAGCAGCGCCCGGAGTTCTGGCGCACGGCCAACACGCAGCTCGCGCCCGGCCAGTCGATGCGCGTGTTCCCGCTGTCGAACTGGACCGAGCTCGACGTGTGGAAGTACATCCAGCGCGAGTCGATCCCGATCCCAGACCTGTACTTCTCCAAGCCGCGCCCGATCGTCGAGCGCGACGGCACGCTGATCATGGTCGACGACGACCGCTTCCCGCTGCGCGAAGGCGAGACGCCGCAGATGCGCATGGTGCGCTTCCGCACCCTCGGCTGCTACCCGCTGACCGGTGCCGTGGAGTCGACCGCGGACACGATGGAAGACCTCGTCCGCGAGATGTCCGGTGCCAAGTACTCCGAGCGCTCGGGCCGTCTCATCGACGGCGAAGGCGGCTCGGAGTCCATGGAAGGCAAGAAGAAGGAAGGCTACTTCTAGTGGCAACCATGCTCACGTCCGCTCAGCTCACGCCCGTCCTGCACCTGGTGACGTGCGGATCCGTCGATGACGGAAAGTCGACCCTGATCGGCCGCCTGCTGGCCGAGACCGGCTCGGTGCCGATCGATACCCTCGAGTACGCCCGTCGCACGCGCCGCGGCGGATCGACGATCCCCGTCGGGGAGATCGACTACTCGCTGCTCACCGACGGCCTTGAGGCCGAGCGCGAGCAGGGCATCACCATCGACGTGGCCTATCGCCACATGAACCTGCCCAATGGCCGTCGTGTCCTCGTCGCTGACTCGCCGGGGCATGAGCAGTACACGCGCAACATGGCTGTCGCGGCTTCCAACGGCGATGTCGCCGTGCTGATGGTCGACGCGGCCCGCGGCGTGCGCGCCCAGACCCATCGCCACCTGACCATCTGCGCGCTCATGGGCGTCAAGACCATCATCGTCGCCGTCAACAAGATGGATCTCGTGGGCTACGAGCATGCGACCTACGAGGAGATCTCCGGCGCGGTGCGCACGGCGGCTGCTCGCCTGGACGTGCCTGAGGTCATCACCATCCCGGTGAGCGCCTTCGCCGGCGACAACATCACGGTGGCCAGCGCCAACATGGGCTGGTACCACGGTCCGACCCTGCTCGGCGCACTCGAGGTCTGGGAGCCGGTTCAGGCCGAGATCGACGTGAACGAGATCGAGCCGTTCCGCTTCCCGGTGCAGTTCATCGTCCGTGCAGAGGGCAACTTCCGCGGCTATGCGGGCACCGTGGTGTCCGGTGCCGTCTCCCGCGGCGACGAGATCGTCATCGCCGACTCCGGGCGGACGGCACTCGTCGACCGCATCGTCACGTACGACCTGCATGTCGACGGCCACATCAAGGATCTCGATCGTGCCGAGGCCGGCCAGGCCGTCACCATCACCCTCGATCGCGAAGTGGACGTCACCCGCGGCGATGTCATCGCGGGCACGTCAGGCGATGCCGTGGAGCCCGCCGACCGCTTCGCCGTCGACATGGTGTGGCTGGGCGAGGAGCCCCTCGCACATGGCCGCTCGTACCTGCTGATCTCCGGCTCGCGCTCGGTGCCTGCGACCGTCACGAACGTCCGCTACAAGATGGACGTCGTCACCGGCCATCACGATGCCGCGCGCGTCCTGGGCATGAACGACATCGGGCGCGTGGAGGTTGCGACCGACAAGCCGGTCCCGCTCGACCCCTATGCGCTCTGCCGAGACACCGGAGGCTTCCTGCTCGTCGACCGCGTCACGGCCGACACGGTCGCCGCGGGCATGGTGCACCACTCGATGCGCCGTTCGGCGAACGTGAAGTACCACGAGTACGCCGTCGACACCGAGGCCCGGCGCCTGCTCATGGGGCACGACGCCAAGGTGATGTGGCTGACCGGGCTGTCCGGCGCGGGCAAGTCGACCATCGCTGATGCGGCAGTGCGCAAGCTGCACTCGCTCGGCGTCCATACGTACGTCCTCGATGGCGACAACGTCCGGCATGGTCTCAACAAGGACCTCGGCTTCACCCCCGAGGACCGCGCAGAGAACGTCCGGCGAGTCGCCGAGGTCGCCAAGCTGATGCGCGATGCGGGCCTGGTGGTCTTCGTGGCGCTGGTCTCGCCGTTTGCCGCCGACAGGCAGGCTGCGAAGGAGCTCTTCGAGCCCGGGGAGTTCCTCGAGGTCTACGTCGACACTCCGCTGGCCGTCGCTCAGGAGCGCGACCCGAAGGGCCTGTACGCGAAGGCCGCGACCGGGGCCATCCCCAACATGACGGGCGTCGGGCAGGACTACGAGGTCCCGACTGCCGCCGACCTCGTCC
>CAYFLP010000002.1:336-31444 GCA_964344045.1 uncultured Bifidobacteriaceae bacterium | reverse complement strand
GGAGTTCAGGAGTTCCGTGTGCGTGCGCAGCTCGGACTCGAGCTCGGCGGCCGCATCGTAGGCCTGCTGCCGGAGGACGAGATTTCGCTGATCGGTGATGAGGCTGGCGTTCTGCATGATCGCGACGAGCGCGACGGTGATGACGATGATCGATGGGCCGATGATCTTCCAGCGGCGGGAGCGCCAGACGTCGGCCTGCTCCGGCATCACCATCATGCATATCGGCGCGAACACGATGATGCCGATGGCGTCTCCCACCCACCAGGTGAGCCAGGTGAGGGTGGCCGCGCCCGACGGCACGACTCCGCCCAGCACTTGGACGGTCGTGCCGACAGACGCCGTGATCGCACTCGTGACGAGTCCGCCGAGCAGCAAGAAGAGCAGGATCTCGCGCGCTTGCATGAGCAGTGGGTGGGGGCCGATGGCCTTGCGCACCAGCAGGGCACCGACCAGGGCGCCGAGGGCAGCACCTAGCGAAATGGCGATGGAGAGCGCAATCTCGGTGCCCGTGATAACCCCGTCGTGCATGAGCGCGGGGATGTTGGTCAGCAGTGAGCCGGCCACCACTCCCGGCAGGTAGGCGGCACCGCGCACGTAGACCAGGGCGAACGCGACACCCGCAGCCGGCCAGATGGGTGCGGCCAGGCCGGTGTCGCGAACGAGCAGCAGCGCGAGGGTTCCGAGGACGGCATATGCGACTGCAAGGACGATGTTCGCGAGAAGCACATGGACCCAGTGCGGCATGCGGCTTGGTCCGGGGCCGGGCGCAGTGCGGGCGATGCTGCGCGAATGGGGGCTATCCGCTGGTGCGGCAGCTGCGCCAGCGGAGACGGCGGACTCCCCCCTCCTCATGCATCCATTGGACCACGATCGCGTCAAGCCGGGCGACGCGAGAGTGCCGCCGGCCTAGGCCGGTGCGATATTGAACATCCAACGGATGCCGAAGGGATCCACGCACATGCCGAAGTGCCCGCCCCAGGGGGCCGGGAACAGCGGCTGGTCATCGGGACCGCCGGCCGCAAGGCCCTCGTAGATCGGCGTGGCCTCGTCCACCGAGTCCAGGTGGAGTGCGATCGAGATGTTGTTGCCCAGCGTGAGCTCATGGCCCATCGAGGCCAGGAAGTCGGTACCCATGAGCTCATGGCAACCCAGGATCGGCAGCGCGATGTGCATGACCTTGTCGCGGTCGGCCTCGGGCAGGTCCGGGTTCGCCATGTCGCCCATGCGCATCAGCGCGCTGAACTCGCCGCCGAATACCGAGCGATACAGCTCGAAGGCCTCCATGGTGTTGTCCTGGAAGTTCAGATACGTCGTCACGCGCGCCATGGCATGCCTCTCGTCGGCCCCGTGCGCACACAGTACGTCACGCGCTGCACAGCCGTTCGAGTCGTTGATGGATCCCCGGGATGGCAACGGCCGACTCGGGCTTCATCACCGTGCTGCGCATGATGCGCGCGCTGCCCCTGTCCGCGATTACCGCGTGACCTCGTGATTCGAGGGCTGGTGCGGTGACCGAGTAGGTGGCCAGGTGGATCTGGTCGCGCGGGTTACCCTCTGCGGCCTCGTGGAACAGTCGGGCGCTTGCCTCGTCGATGGCGGACATCGAATCCCGCTGGGGAAAGTACGTGACGATATCGAGCTCGGGTACCTGGTAGGCGACCAGCGACGAGGACGATGCGAGCAGCGCATGCCAGTCGAGCGCACCCTTCCGGCAGGCACGAAGAACCTGGCCCAGCCCCTCGTCAGCGAGCGGGAGCACTTCAAGCGTGAGCCACAAGGCAGCCGCAGCGGCACCGGCCCGGCTGCACTCCAGTGAGATCTCCCCGAGGTGGAGTTCGTCCGACGAGAAGTAGGTGTACGGGGAGTCGTGCACGTAGAAGCGTCCGACGGACGGATCGCGAAACAGCACGGCCCCGCAGCCATAGGGCTGCAGGCCGTGCTTGTGGGGATCGACGACGACGCTGTCGGCCTCGGCGATCGCACGGTAGGGAGCGCTCGCGACTCCGTCCTGCGAATCGTCGGCGACGAGCGCGAAGAATCCGCCATACGCGGTGTCGACATGCACCCGCGCACCGTGCGCCCGCGCAAGTTCGATGATGCCTGGCAGCGGGTCGAGGGCACCCAGGCCAGTCGTGCCGAGCGTTGCGACGACGGTGCCGATGCGGCCGCCTGCGAGAGCCTGCTGAAGTGCCTCGAGGTCCATGCGGCCCGCATCGTCGACGCCGATGCCGATGCCCTCGACTCCCAGCACTCCGCACATCCGCGAGTGCGTGTAGTGGGCGTCCTTGCTGAAGGCAATCGCCTTTCCCGGGTGCGACTCGCGCGCGGCCCACAGTGCCTCGAGGTTCGCGATGGTGCCACTCGAGGTGAGGTGGCCCAGGTGATCGCCGAAGCCGAACATGGCTGCGAGCCGGGCGACCACGTCCTTCTCCATCTGAGCTGTCGCCGGACCGCCGTCGAGCGCATGGTTGTTCGGGTTGATGAGCATCGCGCTGACGTAGCCCAGCACCGCCGCAGGATGCGGTGGCTTGAGCATCTGCCCGACATAGTGCGGGTGGCCGAACGGGTAGTTGTCGTGAAGCCGGTCCCACAGAGAGTCGAAGGCCGCCGCCAGCCTGTCGTCCGGCACGGCCAGGGAGGCGTGCGGCGAGAACTCGCCGAATTGCTCCATCCAGCTGGCGTAGGCATCGACGGCGCGCGGCAGCCACGCGGCGAGGTCGGTCATGCGGGCATCATGTCAGCAGCCGTCGGGCACGAAGGCACAATGGCCCTGCCCTTCCCGCGACATCGGCGTACCGTCGAATACATGGCGGACGTCATCGAGGTCAGTGGTCTCACGAAGTCCTTCGGCCGCACGCAGGCCCTGGACGGGCTGGACCTCGTCGTGCGGCCCGCAGAGGTGCACGGCTTCCTGGGGCCCAACGGTTCCGGCAAGACCACGACCCTTCGCTGCCTGCTCGGCCTCCTGCGCATAGACGGCGGCACGGCCCGGGTCCTCGGCATGGATCCCTGGCGTGATCGCGTCGCCCTGCACCGGCGCCTTGCCTACGTGCCGGGCGATGTCGCCCTGTGGCCCGGCCTCACCGGCGGCGAGGTCATCGATCTCCTCGGCAGGCTGCGGGGCGGGCTCGACGAGACCCGCCGGCGCGATCTCATCCAGCGCTTCGACCTCGACCCCACCAAGAAGTCGCGGGCCTATTCGAAGGGCAACCGCCAGAAGGTTGCCCTCATTGCCGCCCTCTCGTCGAACGTCGAGCTGCTGCTGCTCGACGAGCCGACCTCCGGGCTCGACCCCATCATGGAAGCCGAATTCCGCGCGGTCATCCGGGAATGGCGCGAGGCAGGCGGGTCCGTGCTGCTCAGCAGCCACATCCTCGCCGAGGCCGAGGCGCTCTCCGATCGCATCAGCATCGTGCGCGCGGGGAAGACGGTCGAGACCGGGTCACTCGCACAGATGCGCCACCTCACCCGCACGAGCGTCGATGCACGCGTGCGCGAGCTGCCCGAGGCGATCACATCGCTGAGCGGGCTCCATGACGTGAGCGTCACGGGCGACCGGCTCCAGTGCACGGTCGACTCCGACAGCCTCGACGAACTGCTCGCGGCGCTGGCCACTGCAGGGGTGACCTCCCTGGCCATGAGCCCGCCGACTCTCGAAGAGCTCTTCCTGCAGCACTATCCGCAGCAGCCAGGGCTGCCCGAGGCATCATGACCGGCTTCGCGGGAACCTGGCAGCTGATGCGGCTGGCGCTGCGGCGCGACCGCGTGCTCCTCCCCGCCTGGATCGCGATCTTCGTCGGCATGACCATCGTGTCTGCGGCCGGCACCGTCGCGCTGTATCCCGATGAGGCCTCGCGCATCGTCGCCGCGGCCGCCATCAACAAGGTGCCGACTTTCGTGGCCATGTACGGCCGGGTGTGGGATCCCACCAGCCTGGGCGAGCTGTCGATGATCAAGATGAGCGGTCTGGGTGCCGTGTTCATCTCGATCCTCGCCGCCTTGCTGATGATCCGCCATACCCGCGCCGACGAGGAATCCGGTCGGAGCGAGCTCCTGGCAGCGGGCCCGATCGGCCCGCTAGCGCCGCTCGCCTCGGCCTTCGCCGTGACCCTGCTGTCACTCGTCGCGATCGGCGGCATGTCGGCTGCAGGCCTGGCCGCAGTCGGGCTTCCGCTCGACGGCTCGATCGCATTCGGCCTCGCGTGGATCGCCGTGGGCCTGGTGTTCGCGGGGGTGGCGGCGGTCACCGCCCAGGTCTCGGCCTCGGCACGTGCCGCAGACGCTTTCGCACTCATCGCGATCGCCGTCGCCTACATCGTGCGCGCCATCGGCGACCTGACAGGCGGCGCCGACGGGTCGGGGGTGGCCACCTGGCTCTCGCCCATCGGCTGGAGCCAGCAAGCACGTGCCTACGCCGGCGACAACGTCGCTGTCCTCCTCGTGTCCGTCGGCGCGACCGCAGTGCTCGTCGTGGTCGCTGTCGCGCTCAACCGCACGCGGGACTTCGGCGCCGGGCTCCTCCATGAGCGGACAGGCAGGGCACGCGCCCAGGCACCGCTGGCATCGGTGTGGGCCCTGGCGATCCGCCAGCAGAGCCTGCTCGTGTTCGCCTGGTTGCTGTCGTACGCCATCGTCGGCGCCTTGATGGGGACGATCGCATCCGACTTGCACGAACTGCTGAGCACGCCCCAGGCCTCGCAGATGATCACGGCCCTGGGCGGGACCTCCTCGGTCGTCGACGGGTTCATCTCGCTGGAGTTCGGCATCTTCGCCTTTGCCACGGCCGCCTTCGGCATCTCGATCACGCGCCGCACCACCACGGAGGAGGCAGCCGGGCGAGCCGAGCTCGTCCTGGCCGGCTCAGTCTCGCGCGCCTCGTATGTCATGAGCCAGGTCGCCATCGCCCTCGTGGGATCGACAGCCTTGATGTTCGTCCAGGGAGCTGCCTTCGCACTCGCGGATGCCCAGCAGACCGGCAACCCCGCGCACCTCGGCACCGACATCGCTGCGGCCCTGGTCTGGCTGCCTGCCGTGTGGACCATGACCGGGCTTGCCGTCCTGCTGACGGGCGGGCTGCCACGGGCCTTCACGGTGGCATGGGGAGCACTGGTGCTCATCATCGTCGCGGGCGAGCTCGGTGCCCTGCTGGACTGGCCGTCCTGGGTCCTGGACCTGTCGCCCTTCAGCCATATCCCCGCACTGCCAGGCGCTGCCATGGACTGGGCTCCTGTCATCGCGCTCACGGCGATCGCCGCCGCCCTCATCGCGGCCGGCACATGGCTCTTCGCACGCAGGGACCTCGATACGTCCTGACGGAGCGGCCGCCGGCCGCTAGCGTGAGGGCATGGTTACCGAACTCGGACTCGTCGACGTACTCCCCGGCCACAAGGAAGACTTCGAACGCGACATGGCCATCGCGGCGGCGGACATCATCGGCGCTGCCGAGGGCTTCATCGACTACACCCCGCATGGCTGGGGCATCGAGAACCCGCAGCAGTTCATGTTCATCGTGCACTGGGAGTCCGTCGAGCACCACAAGGTGAAGTTCTTCAACTCCCCTGGGCTGCAGGCGTGGATCGACCTGATGGGCCAGCACACCGACGGCCCGGGCACCTACGTCCACTACGAGCTGTAGGACCCCGGCCGTCCCGCCACGGCCACTGCCTGCCGTGTGATCATGCGCCTGTTCTCCGCGCTCGTGCCGCCCGCCGACGTGCTCGACCAGGTCGAGAGCATCGTTGCGCCGCTGCGCAGGGACACGCGGGTGAGATGGATGCCGCGCGAGGACTGGCACATCACCACGTCGTTCTTCGGCGAGGTCGACTCCGCAGCGTCCGGCACGCTGCTTGAGGAGCTCGGCTGGGCGGCCGAACGCAGCCCGCTCGACGCGCTGCGCCTGGCAAACGGGACGGAGTTCCATGGCAAGGCACTCGTGCTCGAGGTTTCGGGCGACACGGAGGGCCTCGGCGAGCTCGCCCGCCGATCGAACCGGGCGGGCCAGCGGGCTGGTCTCGACCTGCCCCATCGCCGATTCCGCCCGCACCTGACCATCGCCCGGTCCAACAGGCCACGCGACCTGAGCGCGCTCGTGAGCCAGTTGCTCGGCCGCAGTACCTCCTCGTGGGTACCGAGCGAGCTAGTCCTCATGGAAAGCAGGCGCACGGGCGACCTGCGCTATCACCGCGTCGCGCACTGGTCGCTGGGCTAGCGTTCGGCCGAAGGCTCGCAATGGGAGGGGGCAGCATGCGCATTCGCCTCACTGCCGTTGTCGGCGGCGTCATCCTCGCCTGTGCGGCGGCCGGCATGGCAGCTCCTCTCGCCTCGGCCGACACCGCGCCGCTCTATGCCGGCACCGTGTGGCTGACTCCGAGCATCATCACCGAAGCGAGCCCCAACGCCTACGAGGGCGTGACGGACCAGGGCACGGGCACCCGGCACACCTATGACCGCCGAACCGGCTGGGTGGACCAGAACGCCTATCTCTTCCGTGCCGACTTCGCCGGCTCGCACCCGATAGAGATGATCGTCGATCCCGAGCTGGGACCGGCCGACGCAGCGCGCAGCCAGGCCGACACGTATGCGCGCATCATCGGACGCCTCCCTCGCGCGTGCCTCACCCAGGTCGACGCCGTCTGGCTGCACCCCGGCGACCTGGACGCCGGCGGCGGCAATCGATCCCTGCTGATCCATACGGGCTACGGCGAGAAGAACCGCGCCTTCATGGAGGAAGTGCTCGCCCACGAGTGCGCCCATACGTCGCTGGACCCGAACTGGGATGGCGCAGTCCCGCTCGCCGGCTGGCGCACGGCCGTCGCATCGGACCCGGGCTTCATCTCCACCTACGCACGCGACAATCCCGACCGCGAGGACGTCGCCGAGTCGTTCCTGCCCTACCTGGCACTGAAGATCGATCCCGAGAGCGACTTCGCGAAGTCGTACGGGCCGGCCATCCGGGCCCAGATCGGCAACCGGATCGCCTACTTCGACTCGCTCAACCTCGACCTGAGCCCTGCCGTCGGGGCCGCGCCTGCGACACCTGCCGCATCCGAACCCGCGGCGACAGGAGCCTCGACAGCAGGCAGCGCGAACGCCCGGCCCACGGGCCGCCCGACTGCGCGCGCTGGCGCCGCATGCACCCGAGCCCAGTTGGGCAGCGTGGCCAAGTCCGCATCGAGCGGGCGCCTGGTCTGCGCGAGGACGGCAGCCGGGCCGCGCTGGCGCCGAGTGCGCGGATGACGTGACTGCACGGATGGCGTGACGGCGCTCAGCCGACTTTGGTGATCTGCGGCGGCTGCCAGCCGGTGCCATCGAGGATGCCCGCGATGCGCGATGCCCGCGGCGCGAACAGCCGCCAGGTGACTTCGAAGCCCTGGCCGGCGGCCACGGGGAGCCAGTTGCGCTGGCGGGCGGCGTGCCGCGGCTGCTGCGCCTGCACGTAGATGTCGATGGAGCCATCGGCATTGCGGTGCAACGGCGAGGAGTTCGTGAACGCATAGCGGTCGGCCGCATTCGCGATCAGCGTGCCCTGCAGCGAGTAGACAGTGAGCGACCAGCCCTCGTGCGTAGGCGGCGCCTTCGGCAGGTGGAGAACGTAGCGCGACGAGCCGCTCAGCGGCTCCTTGCCGGCGTCCGACCATGCCATGGCATACATCGCCTGCGTGGACATGAAGGCGCCGAGCCCGACCTGCGAGATCACCGCGCGCTTGGCGTAATCGGTCCCGTACCTGCCGAACCCGCCGAGCAGGTAGCCATCGTGCCTTCCGAAGTCAGCGGCATACAGGGCCTTCACCTGCTTCTGCACCGCGGCCGGCCCGTCGGCGACGGCATCCGCGAGCCCTTGCAGGGCCTGGGAGGCCAATTGGTCGTCGGTCGACGGGCTCAGGCCGGGGCCGATGCCCACGGAAGCCATGCGACGCAGGATCGGCGCATCGCGCTGCGGCGGCGGGAACTCCTGCAGCAACTGGCCGAGGGCATCGAAGTAGGCCAGGCCGTCGGGCAGCGGGTAGTCGGTAATGGCCGGCTGCGGCGTGGCTGGGGGCGAAGCCGTGATGCCTGCAGTGAAGTCCGCCAGCGAGGTAACGGTGTAGCCGTCCTGGATAGCGTTCACGGCAGGGATGTCCGCAGGCCCCTTGAGCTGCGTGGATCCGATGACCCAGATGCGGCTGTAATCGACGTCGATCGCGGTGGTGCCGGGCGGCACCGCGATCTCGCGTTGTGCAGGGTCTCGGACGACATAGAAGCCGGGTGGGGTCTTGGATGCCGAGCCCAGGTTGACCAGGTTCGTCGTGTATGGGTCGATGAAGGCCAGGACGAAGGAATGGCCCGTGACCTCGGGCACGTGCACGACTTGCGGTCCATCGCTCAAGTCCAGCCAGGCAATGGACGAAAGGCCAGTTGCCCCGGGAGCGACGACGGCTGTGCTGCTGGCTGTGTTCGTGCCGCGCACGCTGTTGAACTGGTTTGCCGGTCCGAAGGCCCCCTGCGAGACATTCGTGCTGGTCATGCTCAGGAAGGTCTGGTTGGTGGTGAGCAGCGGGAGTCCGTAGACGTAGGCCTCGAGGCCGATGGCGTAGGCACGTTCGTAATCCAAGGAATGTTCACTCGCCAATGCCGGCTGACTGGCACTGAGTGCGCACGCCACCGCGGCAGCGACCATCAGTACGCGCCTCATGTTCCTTCCCGCCCTTCATGCACCTTTGTCCAGGCTATTCCCGCCGACCTGGCGAAGGCAGATCCTGGCATCCGCCAGTGATGCTCGGCGCCCCGTCGAGTCGCATCGATGCTGCAGCAGGCCTACAGTCAACTCGAAGCCCTCTGCCGACGCGACTTCACGGGAAGGAGCGCACATGCAGATTCCACGATGCGCTGCAGGCTGTCTCGTGCTCGCACTCGCACTCGCAGGCTGCTCCCAGGCCCCGGTCGCCGGGGCACGAGGTCTCGAGGCGCTCACGCCGACGCCCCTGCCGATGCCCCCGCCACAGGAGCGCCCCGCACGGCAGCTGGATGCCACCGCGGCCTCGGCACTCGAGCCCACCATCAACCTACTTGCCAAAGCACATGCACCTGGGGCGAAGCCACTGGGGCCGCTCGCGGTAGCCAGTTTCGCTGGCGGTGACACACTGGAAGTGGTCGTCTCGGTGCAGCCAGGGAAGTGCTACACCGCAATCGGCATAGGCGCGCCCACGATCACCGAGCTCGACGTCGTGTTCCATTCCCAGGCGGATGCACGGGTAGTCCTCGCGATAGACGGCCAGAGCGGCTCTCAAGCCATTGTTGGCAGGGCACCGGCCTGCTACAGATGGGCTCTGCCGGTGACGAGCACCGTGGCGATCGACATGACTGCTGCATCAGGCAATGGCCTTGCGGCTCTCCAGGTCTTTGAACGCTGATCGCCCGCCGCGCTAGGTTCGCCCCATGCATCCGCAGCCGATCCGCGTTGGCATCGTCGGCCTGACTCCCCCTGGCAGCTGGGCTGCGCGTGCGCACGTGCCCGCCCTCCAGGCCCTGCCTGAGTATGAGGTCTCCGCGGTCGCGAACTCGAGCATGCAGTCGGCCAGCCGAGCAGCGGAGGCCTACGGGATCAAGGGCGCCTTCGGCACGGCTGCCGAGCTGGCCGTAGATCCTGGAGTCGACCTGGTCGCGGTGACGGTCAAGGTGCCCCACCATCGCGAGATCGTGTCGGCAGCCCTCGCGGCCGGGAAGCCGACCTACTGCGAGTGGCCGCTCGGGAGAAACCTCCACGAGGCGGTCGCCATGGCAGATGATGCGCGAACGCGCGGCGTGCGCACTGCCGTCGGGCTGCAGGCCCGCTCGTCCCCCACCATCCGATACGTGCGCGACCTGGTGCGAGACGGCTTCGTCGGCGAGGTGCTGTCGACCACCCTGGTCGGCTCCAGCGGCAGCATGGGCGCAGTCGAACGGGAGTCACTCATCTATCTCAACGAACACGCGAACGGCGCGAACGTCCTGACGATCCCGTTCGGCCATGCGATCGATGCCCTCCGCTGGGTGCTCGGCGACTTCACCGAGGTCTCGTCGACCCTCGCCACGCGGCGGCCCACCTACGTTGTCGCAGAGACCAGCGAGGTGCGCTCGCGGGACATCGCCGATCAGGTTGCGGTGACCGGAATCCTCACCAGCGGTGCCGTGGTCTCGGCTCACTACCGCGGCGGCACCTGCCGGGGCACGAACCTGCGCTGGGAGATCAACGGCACCGAGGGCGACCTGGTGATCACTGGCGCATCCGGCCATATCCAGGCAACCGACCTCAGTGTGCGCGGAGCCCGGGGCGATGCCTCCGGCCTGGA
Source organism: uncultured Bifidobacteriaceae bacterium (assembly GCA_964344045.1). Lineage (GTDB taxonomy): Bacteria > Actinomycetota > Actinomycetes > S36-B12 > S36-B12 > UBA10649. The sequence continues at coordinate 21,137 of CAYFLP010000002.1, read as the reverse complement.
GGCCCTCGAGATCCCGAACTCCTACCGACGCACTCCCCCGCAGGTCACCGGAGTGGCCGTGAACGTCGCGGAGGCATACCTCCGCTATGCCCAGGCTCCGGCCGCCGACGATCCAGTCCCCACGTTCGACGATGCCGTCTCACTGCACCGGCTCTTGGCGACCATCGAGGATTCGCACGGATCCACGACGTCACGCTAGCCCGAGCACTCCGACCTGCTCGACCGTGTCGCCTACTTGAGCACCATGACCGGCTCGCCGTACTGGCTGAGGCCCGAACCGCCCACCTCGCAGGCACCACCATGCGGCTGGCCGTTGTTCCAGGCCTGCCGCCAGCACGAGCGCAGGGCCAGCTGGCCCCAGTAGTTCGGGTGAACCGACTCCTGCTGGTAGGTGTCGAAGGGGTTGACCATGTTGATCTCCATGACCCACTCGCTCTTGTCGACCGCATCCGAGTCTTGCCAGGTGTTCGCACCCCCGCGTGCGCCTACCCGGCTGACGGACCTGTCGCACAGGGCGTGGCGCGCGAAGGCACCATGGGTGGTCATCGTCGACATCTGCAGTGACGGGCGCTGGTCGTGCGCCTCGACCTCGGCTTCGAGGATCGTCCGATTGATCAGGGGTATTACCGTGTCGAGTGCCCAGGCACTGTCGTCGTCGCGGAAGCCGCATCCGCCGACCAGCTGGCGGTCATAGCCCGATTCCGGGTAGCGCATCTGCTCCGGGCGCGCGATGGCGTCGGGATACAACTGCATGACCAACCGCCACTCGGAGTCGGAGTAGCCGGCCTTCTCCATGGCCTTGGCGACGTTCAGGATTGCCCGGCTCACGTCACTGCGAACGCGGTTCGCGGCGGCATCGTCGATGTAGGTGCCCACTGTCTTGTCGTCGTGGCAGTACGACCCGAAGAAGGACGGCTTGAGGTAGGCCTTGATGCACTCTTCGATGATGGGCGCGAACTTGAAGTCATTGCCCCCGATCGACATGGCGACCATGGCGACCCGGTGAGTGGTCGCGAAGTCCTGGAGCATGAGCGCCTGGCCCTGCCGGCCATTGCTGCTGTAGAAGTCGATACCCGGCTTGAAGGTGCCGTCATCCTCGAAGTGCGTGCTCGTCGTCGCACCGCTGCAGGCGAGGTTCTTCGACGGCGTGACACCGATATGGATGGCCGCACTGCGCGAGCGGTGACACCGCGCGATCGCCTCGCTGCCGGACTCATCCGCATAGGCGGCGGGCCCGAGAGCATCGATGTCGCTGGTGGTGAGCGACTCGTTTCCGGCCCAGCGGCCGGCCTCGCCGGAGATGTAGGAGTCGCCGACGGACACCACCCACGGGTCGCCCTTCGGAGCGGCGAGGCGGGCATCCTGCGGGGGTGCCGACGCGTCGCTTGGCAATGCCGCTAGAGCGCTCACCCCAGGGGCGGCCGACATCGATGCGGGTGGCGCCGCAGTTGCTGGAGAGTCGGACGGAGCACTCGCCGAAGTCAAGGGCGAAGAATCGGCATCATCGAGCCCCCGCGAATCCGCCGCGGGCGACGAGCAGCCGGCAAGGACAAGGCTGCTGACTGTCAGGATCCCCGCGACCGCGGAGGTGCGACGAGCCAGTCGGCCGGCGGTTCCCATCAGCGTGTGCTCCTTCTCTTGATATGCATTGTCCGCGACTATAAGGGCTGTGTTGGGCGCCGCCGAAGCCTGGCGCATGACGCATGGGCCGACCCAACAGGATGTGAGTTCCCGCATGAGAAACCGCCGCACCTGGCTCACTCTCGGCGTGACGGCCGCGACGATCGTCCTCAGCGCCACGGCCGCCACCGCTGCCGGCACCTGGTCGAGCCTAGGAACGGGGACGAGCGGCGATGTGCTGTGGCTGTCGGCGCCTGCGAATGGCGTGCTCTATGCGGGCGGGAATTTCACCGCTGCCGGAGGCGTGTCGGCGAGCCATATCGCCAAGTGGAACGGTTCGGCATGGTCCGCCCTCGGCACCGGCACGAACCTCCAGGTCAATACCATCGCCACCGCACCGGACGGCACCTTGTACGCAGGCGGGAGTTTCACCTCGGCCGGCAGTGCCCCTGCGAACTACATCGCCAAGTGGAACGGCTCGACATGGTCCACCGTCGGGTCGGGGACGGGCGGCGTCATCTGGGCCATTGCGATTGCCCCTGACGGAACCGTCTACGCCGGCGGCGCCTTCACGACGGCAGGCGGAGGCGCAGCGAATCACGTGGCGAAGTGGAATGGCTCGTCCTGGTCCGCTCTCGGCACGGGCACGAATTTCAGCGTCTGGTCCCTCGCGGTCGCACCGGACGGGACCTTGTACGCAGGTGGCGACTTCACGTCGGCCGGCGCGGTCACTGCCCACGGCATTGCGAAGTGGAACGGCACCACCTGGTCAGCACTCGAACGAGTCGATGGCACGGGCGCGCATGGACGTCCCTATTCGTTGGCCGTCGGCTCTGACGGAACCCTCTATGCCGCCGGAGACTTCCCTGACATGGACGGTGTCGCGTACACCCGCGGCGTAGCAAAGTGGAACGGCACCGAGTGGAGCGCACTGGGAACCGGCTTGGACAACGACGCAGAATCCGTCGGGATCGCCTCGGACGGAACGGTCTATGTCGGAGGCGACTTCACGACGGCCGGCGGGGTCGCGGCGAATCACATCGCCGCGTGGAATGGTTCAAGTTGGTCGGCCCTCGGCAGTGGCCTGTCAGGCGGCCAGGAGACTGTGTGGAGCATCGTCTTCTCACCCAACGGCACGATGTACGCAGGCGGAGAATTCACCATGTCGGGCAGTACGACCGTCAACCGGGTCGCCGCCTGGCAGGCCGATCAGACTTCGCAAGCGCAGGCTCCGCAGCCACGCACCGCGCAGTTCACCTATCAATTGCCGGACGGGCGCGAATGCGGGGCTATAGGCCCCGCCACCGTCGTCGTGGGCACGCAGGTGCTCCTGCCCGCTGCCAATGCCGACTGCCGCACGTCAGCCGACGCAACCATCGACGGCTGGACCATCGACGTGCCGGAGGGCTTCACCGGCAGTGGCTCCGCGGAGCATCCGTTCGCCCCGAACCAGGGCGTCACCGTAGTCGATTCACAGCGCTTCACTGCAGTGCTGCACGAGAAGACGCTCACGGTGACGTACGACGCCAATGTCGCGGCGGGCGATCCGTGCACGCCGGACCCCGACAACGGCAGCCGGACATCGACCGCGTGGGTTCCGCGAGCCGACCTCTCCATCGCGCGCACGCCGCAGAAGGCTCCGTGCACGCCAGCAGGTCACCAGCTCACTGGCTGGAATACGAGTGGATCGGGGACGGGAACCACCCTGGCACCTGGCGGCCCGCTGCCCGCCGACTGGGCTTCCGCCCCGGCCAACTCCCATCGCCTCTATGCCATGTGGAGCTAGCGCCAAGTCGGCGTCGCGCACGCAGCGCGATCGGTCCGAGCTCAGCGCCGCTATTGCGAGGTGGCAGTGATGACGAGCATGCCGACGCCCAGAACGAGCAGCACGACGCCGATGATGACCCCCGTTCGGCGGGATATGCCGAGGTTGGGTCCTTTCGTCATCGAGATGATCAGGGCCACGATGCCCGTGACCAAGAGGATGATGCCCGGCACCTTCAGGTCCACGGCTTGTCCTTCCTGAGCCAGCACGGTGGTCACCGTCCTGACGAGTATAGGAGCGACCTGTGGTCGCACGGGGCAATGCAACTGCCCGCCAGCGCGACCCAGAAGGCCGACACCGGCGGGCAGTAGCTTTCGCTCTCGCGTGGAGGTGCGGGGAATCGAACCCCGGTCCGTGCAGGCTCCTTGCGTTCTTCTACGTGCGTAGCCGCGCTATCGCTTCTCGACCCCAGGCCTTCGTGCGGCACTGACCCGGGCGGTCCAGTCACTGTGTGGCTTTCCTCCCCTTCCCGTGACCGGAAGGCTTGGTGAGTCCCCTAGCGACGCCAGGTCCCGATTCGGGGACGCATCGGGCTGACGGCTGTTTAATGCTTAGGCCGCGAGGGCGTAAGCAGCAGCGGTCTTCTGCTTGTTGGCAGTTATTTGTTTTCAGGACTTTTTACGAGATCACCTGAGTGCTCGGCACGCTTCACCGGTCAGAACATCTGTCCGTCGAAACCTGTCACCCCCTGTGTAGTTGTGCTCCCAGGGTACGCCCGGCCGACCGTTGGGCCAAATGCCCTGCCCTGATCCCTTCCGCTAGCGGACCCGCACCGCGCGCAATGCCGAGACACCCTTGGTGTCGGCATTGGCCGCGATGAACGAGGCCACTACCTGGTAGCGACCCTTCGGCGTCGCCTTCTTGACCTTGAGCTTGCCCGAGCCCACGCCGTTCTGCACGGCCACGGTCGCGCTGGAGACCTTGACGACCGAGCCATCTGCCTTGGGCCGCACGAGCGCGAGGCGAAGGACCCCGATGAGCGACTTGGGAGCGACCGTGACCTTCACACGCATGGTGTGGCCTGGCGCGGCCTGCTTGGCAGACCGCATGCGGAGCGTGACGCCGTTGACGCTGCCGACGCCCTTGGTGCCCGCGATGGGCGCCTGGACCAGGTTGATTCCCGCAGCCTGGCCCACCGCACCGGCGGTCGTGGCCACTCCGGAGAGGTCGAGCGGGGCGGCCTCGGCCTTCGCCATCAGGTCGGCCTGGGCCGCGGCCGCTGCGGCAGCGATGCGCTCGGCCTCCGCCTGAGCAGTGGCCTCCTGCTGGGCCTGAGCCTGCTGTGCAGCGGCCTGAGCATCGGCCTGCAGTTGCGCTACCTGCTGGGCGGCTGTGATGACCTGCTGGTTGGTCGCCGTCTGGCTCGCGGTGAGGTCGAGAGCGGTCTGCAGGAGGTCTTCACGGCTGGTGAGCCCGGTCGTCAGGGCCGTCAGGGATGCAGGGGCCTTGATCTGGGCCTTCACGGGCGTGTAGTTGATCGTGTAGTTGGTCTTCCGCCCAAGGAACTCGTGCTCGCCCAGCAGGCTCTGGCGAACGCACAGCCAGTCGCCGGCCTTGAAGTAGCCGGTGCCGAGCTTGAGCTCGACTACCCCACTCGTAGCCTGGACTTCGGCGAGCTTGGCCGGCTTCCAGGCCGTGAGCGGATTCGGCTGGCCTGCGGTCGGGCTCTCCTGCGTGAACTTCCAGGTCGTGGGCTCGGAGGAGATGTAGAGGCAGCCGGCGTCCTTGCTCGTCGAGCGACCGATCTCCACCGTTCGGCGTACGACAGTGAAATGGTCGGGGTCGAGAACGGTCTCCTGCCGCAGGTAGTTCACCGCGTTCGAGGCGTTCGTCACCAGCAGCGGAAAGGTCACTGCGTTGGCCCCTTGGGTGCCGATGACAGCGGAGATCGCCGCGTCGTTGAACGTGAAGTTCGGACCATCGAGACTCATGGCCTGGGCAGGCGCGGACGCCATCGACAAGGCGGAGGCCGCCACTGCGAGGGAGGTCACTGCGGTGGCCGCAATGCGGCGGGAGACGGTGGCCTGACGGGTGCGGCGGGGGCCGGTTTCTGTGGTCATGGACAAACCATCTCGTCCACTGTGGCGGCTGTCTTCGAAATCCGCCAAAGTGGGGGGCACGCCCCCTGCGCCCGATTGCCTAGTCGCGGCCCTTGTCGCGCCGGCCAGTCGCACGGTCGGCCTCGCGCTTGCTCTCGCGCTCGGCGATGGCCTGCCGCTTGTCGTAGCTCTTTCGGCCGCGAGCGACGGCGATCTCGACCTTCGCGTAGCCGTCCTTGAAGTACAACGACAACGGAACCAGGGTGATGCCGGTCTCCTTGACCTTGCCAGCAATGCGGCGCAGCTCGTCCTTGCGCAGCAGCAGCTTGCGCGCCCTGCGCGGCTCATGGTTGGTCCAGGTGCCCATGTTGTACTCGGGGATGTGCACGCCACGCAGCCACAGCTCGCCGTCGTCGAGCGTGGCATAGCCGTCGACCAGCGAAGCCCGTCCCGCTCGGAGTGACTTCACTTCGGTGCCGGTGAGCACCATGCCCGCCTCGTAGACGTCCTCGACCGAGTAGTCATGGCGCGCCTTCTTGTTCTGGGCCACGAGCGTGCGGCCCTTCTCGCGTGGCACGTCAGTCTCCAGTCATGTCAGCGCTCGGGATGGTCGGGATCCTCGGCACCGCTCCGCCACTTGCCGTGGGATCTGCCGTGAGCATCCGGCCGGACTGCCTCACCCACGACATGATCATGATGACGGCCGCCGCGATGCTGCCGGCCATGACCCACAGGTAGATGTAGATGTCGATGGCAGCGCCGATGGGCGGCGAGTTCGGCATGAAGGTGCGCAGGGCCGGCAGGGCGAACAGCAGTGCGACCGTCCACGACATGAGGCCGATCTCGGCGCGACGTCGCTGGCTGGCCACGAGGAACGCCACCACGAGCGTCGCGATAGCCAGGGTGAGGGCCAGCACCAGCAGCATCACGGCGAAGATCTGGGTCGAGAAGGCACGGTTGAACAGCACTGTGACATCGGTCGATCCTGGCATCTCGCCGGCCGTTACCTGCGTCGACCAGCCGCTGACTCCGCCCATCGCGTTGACGAGCACGTACACCGGCGCGACGGATTCGGGAGCGCCGTCGGCACCCTTCTGGAAGGTGTCGGCCGACACCGTGAAGGAACCCTGGTGGGAGTCGAACGGGTAGTAGGCGATCTCGCCTCCGAGCGACAAGGTGGACGTCTGGGGCGCGGCCACGGTGCCTGTGGGGAATCGGAACTCCTGGTCGCCGGCGTCCGTGGCGACATCGACCCGCAGGTTCTGCGTCAGCCGCGTTCCGTCGGTGAGGTCCGGGTCGGTCACCTTGAAGGTCAGCCGCATGATGGACTGATTGGTCGCCGCATTGACCTCGGTCGGCTCTACCGTCACGGTCACGCCGGTATCCGCGCCTGCGCTCGCGTTGGTGGTGAAGCTCAAGGTGCCCTGGGCGTCGTAGGCGTACGCGACGATCGCATAGAGGATCGCGACGATGAGTGCGACGACTCCGAGTCGCACCCACGTGCGATGGGACAGCGGACGAGGGCGGAACTCGAGCTCGTCGCTGCCCATCAGTGCAAGCCCATCACACGCGCAGGTACTTGCGCAGGGTGAAGAAGGCGGCGATGCCCGCGAGGCCGACGCCCACGATGAGCATCAACGGGGCGATGGTCAGCACGGCGTCCCATCCGACGAAGGCCGTGAACTGGAACGACGGGGCGAGCACCTGGTCGATCAGCACTGCCTTCATCAGGACGAGGGCGAAGATCGCGACGACTGCTCCGAGGCCCGCGGCAAGCGCGGCCTCGAGCAGGAACGGCAGCTGGATGTAGAAGTTCGAGGCGCCTACCAGGCGCATGATGCTGGTTTCTCGTCGTCTGCTGAATGCGGCGACGCGCATCGTGTTGACGATGAGCAGCACCGTGACGATGAGCATGACCAGTGCGATGAGCAGGGCGATCAGCTGCAGGCCCCCGAGCAGGCGGAAGAACTTGTCGAGGATCTGCCTTTGGTCATTGACCTGCTCGATGCCTGGACGGCCCGCGAAGGCCGATGCGACCACCTCGTACTTGGTGGGATCGGCCAGCTTGACCCGGAACGACTCGGGCAGTGCGTCTGCAGTGACGTTGTCGACGATGGGCGAGCTCTTGAACTGCTCCTTGAAGCGGTCGTACGCCTCTTGCTTGGATTCGTAGTAGATGTCCTGCACGAGGGGGCGAAGCGACTCGAGGTCGGCCTTGATCTGGTCGCGCTGGGCCTTGGTGACCGCGCCGCCGGCACACGAGGGAGTGTCGCTGCCCTTGGCGCACAGGAAGATCGAGACCTCGACCTTGTCGTACCAGAAGTCCTTCATCGTCGAGACCTGCGCACGCACCAGCAGCGAGGCGCCGAAAAGGGCCAGCGAGACAGCGACCGTGATGATGACGGCCAGGGTCATGGTCAGGTTGCGCCGCAGGCCCGTGCCGACCTCGCTGGCGACGAATGCGGCCCTCATCGGCCGTATCCGTACACGCCACGCGACTGGTCGCGCACGACATGGCCCGTGTCGAGCTCGATGACGCGACGGCGCATCTGGTCGACGATCTGCGCATCGTGCGTGGACATGACCACGGTGGTGCCCAGCCTGTTGATGCGGTCCAGCAGCTTCATGATGCCCGTGGACGTTCCCGGGTCGAGGTTTCCGGTCGGCTCGTCGGCGATCAGGAGCATGGGGCGGTTGACGAATGCGCGGGCGATCGCCACGCGCTGCTGCTCGCCTCCGGAGAGCTCGTCCGGGCGCCGCTGCTCCTTGCCCTCGAGGCCGACGACCTCGAGCACCTCCGGGACGACCTTCTTGATGTGGCTCGAGGGCTTGCCGATGACCTCGAGCGCGAAGGCGACGTTCTCGAACACGGTCTTGTTGGGCAGCAGGCGGAAATCCTGGAACACGGTTCCGATCTGGCGGCGCAGCGCCGGGATCTTCCAGTTCGACAGGCGGTTGAGCTCCTTGCCCAGCACCCAGACCTGGCCCGAGGTGGTGCGCTCCTCGCGGAGCACCAGGCGCAGGAAGGTCGACTTGCCCGAGCCTGACGGACCGACGAGGAAGATGAACTCCCCCTTCTCGATCTCCAGGGATACGTCATCGAGCGCAGGTCGGCCCTGATTGGCGTACTGCTTGGTGACGTGGTCGAACAAGATCACCGGGACAGTCTATGCACAGTCCGACATGTCCGATTGTGACGCGCTTATGGGGTGATCTGGTGAGGCGATCTGGCGGGGGTGTCCCTGCTGATTCGCCGGTCGTCGCCTCGCGCGGGCACCTTGTGCGTCAGGCGGGGGCAGACTGCTTGCGCCAGCGGATGCCCGCCTCGACGAAGGAGTCGATCTCGCCGTCGAGGACGGCAGCAGTGTTGCCGGTCTCCTCCTCGGTGCGCAGGTCCTTGACCATCTGGTACGGATGCAGCACGTAGGAGCGCATCTGGTTGCCCCAGGAGCCGGCCGAGTCGCCCTTGAGGGCGTCCATCTTGGCCTGCTCCTCCTGGCGGCGGCGCTCGAGCAGCTTGGACTGCAGCACTGCCATCGCACTCGCGCGGTTCTGGATCTGCGAGCGCTCGTTCTGGCAGCTGACCACGATGCCCGTCGGGATGTGCGTGATGCGGACTGCAGAGTCGGTGGTGTTGACGCCCTGGCCGCCGGGGCCGCTCGAGCGGTAGACGTCGATCCGCAGCTCGTCCTCGGGAACGTCGATGTGGTCGGTCTGCTCGACGACGGGGATGACCTCGACCTCTGCGAACGAGGTCTGTCGGCGGCCCTGGTTGTCGAAGGGCGAGATGCGGACGAGACGGTGGGTGCCCTGCTCGACCGACAAGGTGCCATAGGCGTAGGGCGCCTTCACTGCAAACGTCGCCGACTTGATGCCGGCCTCCTCGGCGTAGCTGGTGTCGTTGACCTCGTACGACCAGCCGTGGCGCTCGCAGTAGCGGGTGTACATGCGCAGGAGCATCTCGGCCCAGTCGGCGGCATCGACTCCGCCCGCTCCGGAGCGGATCGTGACGAAGGCCTCGCGCGAGTCGTACTCGCCGGACAGCAGCGTGCGCACTTCCATCTCGGCAACCGCAGTAGTGACGTCGTCGAGCTCCTTGATCGCATCGTTCAGCGCGCCCTCGTCGCCCTCGTCCTCGGCAAGCTCGAACAAGATCGGCAGGTCATCGATGCGCCGGCGCAGGGTCTCGGCCTTGCGGATCTCTCCCTGCACGAACGACAGGCGCGAGGTGACCTGCTGGGCGCGAGCCTGGTCATCCCACAGGTCGGGCGCGGATGCCTCCTGCTCGAGCTGCTGCTGCTGGACCCTCAGCGCCGGCAGGTCGAGCACGGCTTCCACGCTGGACATGGTGGAGTCAAGTGCGCTGATCCGCTCGGGTACGTCAATGGGGGCCACGAGAGGACAGGGTACGCACCGCGCACAGCCGGCGCGGTGGCGGCTTCAGGCGGCCGCCGGCCGGTAGGCCAGGCGGGCCCACGCCTCGACCTCGGCATCGGGCACCGAGACCTCAAGGAGGCTGGGCAGGATCGGCAGCTGCAGCGGTCGCGACAGGCGCACCCGCACCTGGGCCCCGTCAGTCCACGTCTCGCGGACGCTCAGGCCGGGCATCGCGGCCGCAGCCGCCGAGCCCTGAAGGTGACCCAGCACCCGATCGCGCACGGCGCCAGGCTGCAGCCTGGTCCGGTCGGTGGCACCGTGCGCGTAGTAGTCGGCCTGGTCGATTGCCTGCGCCCCGGCCAGGGCCGCGCCATCGGCCGCCGCCTGCAGCTGCTGCCGCTCGATGGCAACTGCGGACACGTCGATCACGACGACGGCTGCGAGCAGGCATGCCACGAGCCAGCCGATGCCCAGGAGCAGGACGGAGCCAGTGTCATCGCGCAGCGGCAGCACACGCGTGCGGGAGACCATCACGCCGCCTGGCTGCTGCGGAAGTCGTCTACCGGGATCCGCTGCACTGCGCTGATCGGGATCGACAGTCGATCGGAGTCGACGAGGGCGGGGACCCATGGCAGGCGCAGACGCCAGTCGACCGCGACTTCGACGACACTGCCGGGCGACAGACAGGCGCCGCCCTCGCAGCGGATGGCGAGTGAGTGCTCCGGCAGGTCGACTCCTTGGTCGGCGAATGCCACGCGTGCGGCGGCCACCGCATGTGCACGGCCGACATCAGGGCTCGGCGCAAGCGTGAATGCCCGGCCGGCCTCGCGAACCGCCGCGGTGCTTGCCGTGACGGCCGAGTGCACGGTGGCGGCCGCCATCAGGAGGTAGCCCAGGGGCACGAGAAGCGTCACGGCCACGATGACGAACTCGACAAGGGCGCTTCCGGCATCTTCGTTGGCGCGCATGCCTCACGCCAGGCCTTCTGCGACAGCGTGTCCCTCGACCTCGAGATCTCCTGCGCCCAGGAGCGAGATTCCCGGCAGGCGGGCAGCGATCCGCACCTCGACGACCGCCAGGCCCTCGCGGACGGCCGACTGGACGCGCACGTCGCGCACCGTAGAACCAGGAAGCGTGCCATCGACGACGGCGTGCACTCGCCGCTCCCCCGCCGAGGCGTCAGATCCGGCCAGGGCCGCGGCACGCGCGCCCTGCGTAGCCGCACTGACAAGGGTGGAGCGCACGTACATGCCCATCGCCACGTGGAGCACGGCCACGGCAACCGCGATCACCAAGGGCGCGACGAGGGCGAACTCGACGACTGCACTGCCCTCGTCCCGCTGCATCACGATGCGGCTCACGGCTGGGAGACAGCGCTCATCGCCCGGTTGAGGATGCCCGTGAGCTGATCGTCTGCGATGAGCCACACCGCCGTCGTGAGGCCCGCCGTCATGACGCTGACGAGCACCCAGCCAGGGACGTCACCACGGTCATCACGCGCCCGCATGAACGCCAGGTGAAGGCGCGAGGCGACGCGTGCCCATTGGTGCGAGTGCTTCATGGAGTGCTGCGAGTTCTTCATGGTGCTCCTTTCGCAGGTCCCGTGACCTTCACGGGAGAGGACATGGGTCCCGTGACCTTCACGGGACGAGGAGTTGCAGGCCGGTGAATCCGGGGTACACGGCAATGACGACCACGATCGGCAGGATGAGGAAGACGATCGGGAGGAGCATGAGGACGTCCTTGCGGCCGGCCTTCTCCATCAGTGCACGGCGCTGGTCGGCTCGCGCGTCGGCCGCCTGTGCGCGCAGCACTTCTGCGATCGGGGTCCCGCGCTCGAGGGACAGGCTCAGGGCATCGACCGCGCGGCGCACCGAGGCAGTGCCGGTAGCCCGGGCGAGGCCGGCCAGGGCAGATTCGAAGGAATCCCCTGACTGCTGGCGGGCACCGGCGTGTGCCATCTCCGCAGCGAGATCGCCCTGCATGGTGCGACCGACGCGCTGCATTGCCGATGCAGGCGACTCACCTGCCGACACGGCGAATGCCATGAGCTCCACCGCAGCGGGCAGCTGACGGTCGATGCGCTCCTGGCGGGAGCGCACGCGTGCGGTGAGCCGGCGGTCGCAGCCGACGAAGCCGCATGCCCCACCCGCAAGCGCGAGGAGGACCGGCCCCGCCCACGACGAGCCGCCGACGGCAAGCAGCAGGCCAGCGGCGCCGCCGATCGCCGCTCCTGCCACGGCCCACGTCGCCTGCTCAGCCCGGAACTGCGCCGGCGACTGCCTGCTGCCTGCACGTGCCAGGCGTGTCGACAGGTCGCTGTCGCGCTCTGGCGAAGCAGGGCGCCGGAGGATCGCCGTGAGCGTGGAGACCGGGCCGCGGGCCTGCTCCCGCGCTGCGAGCTCGGGGGCAATCCGCGCGAGGGTCGTGACGCGGCGGAACGCCTGCAGGCGCCCGGCGATCGCCAGCAGGCCGACGGCGCAGGCAAGGCCCAGGAGGGCACCCGCGGCGCTCATGAGCCCAGCCTCGCCTCGCGCGGCAGCCGGGCGATGCGACGCATGAGCAGGTAGGCAAGCACGCTCATCGCCGCAGCGCTGGCAAGGATGAGGCCCCCGGTCGGCGACGAATAGGCGGCCACGGCCTCCGGCCGGGTGCACAAGAAGGCCAACGTCGCCCAGGGCGCAGCCACTGCCAGCCGTGCCGCGTTGACGGTCCAGCTCTGCCGGGCCTCGATCTCTCCCCGCAGGCGCTGCTCCTCGCGAAGCATGCTGCTGAGCGTTCGCAGCACGACCCCGAGATCGGTGCCGCCGACTTCGTGGGCCACGCGCAGCGCGGTGAGTACCCGGTCTGCGACGGGGTCGGCCAGCCGGGCCTGGAGGGCATCCATCGAGTCGGGCAGGGAGCCCGATACGCGCATGTCCGCCTCGAACGCAGTGAACGGCGCGCGCAGTACCTGCGGACCTCGGCACCCGAGGTCCGACAGTGCCTGCGCTAGTGACAGCCCCGCGCGCACCCCGGACACGAGTGCGTCCACCGCATCCGGCCAGCTCGCGGTCATGGCACGCGTGCGCTGGCCAGCACGCCGGCCGAGCATCACCACTGGAGCGGCCGCACCGACTGCCGCCGCGAGGCAGGCCACCATCGGCACCGCGGTTACCAGGAGGGCGCACAGGCCGCATGCGGCTGCCGTGAGCAGGCACGCCGACACGACGCCCGCGGGGGTCAGCCGCGCGACCCCGGAGGCCTGCACCAAGGCTGCGAGCCGCGACTTCCTGGCACTGCCGCCAGACCCTGATGGAGCACGCAGTGCCGTGAGCATTAGCAGCAGGCCGAGAGCAGCTAACAGGCCGAGGAGGGCGCCTGCGACTGCCATCGACGTCGGCGGCATCACGCGGCCAGCAAGCGTGCGAGGTCGTAGCCGTGCTGGGTGAAGCGGTCATCGCAGGGGGCAGTGCCTCGCCCGCGGACAAGGCCGCGACCTCGATCGACGAACAGCTCAGAGAGCTCGACCACGCCGGACTCGACGCGCCCGCTGACACCGGAGACTTCCGTGACGACGCGGTGCCCGGCGATGTCCGTGCGCAGGTGCACCACGAGGTCGACTGCTGCCGCGACCGTCGGGACCACGAAGTCGGCAGCGATATTCGGGCCGGCAATGAGCGGGAGGGTGCACAGCTTCGTGATCGCCTCCCGCGCACTGTTCGCATGGAGCGTCGCCATGGAAGGCATGCCACTGTTCATGGCCACGAGCAGGTCGAGGGCCTCGCCTTGGCGGACCTCCCCCACCACCAGGCGAGTGGGGCGCATGCGCAGGGCCTCTCGCACCAGCCGCCTCAGCGGGACCTCTCCCGTTCCTTCGAGGCTGGCATCGCGTGTCTGCATGCCCACCCAGTCCGGATGATCGGCACGCAATTCGAAGACCTCTTCGCATGACACGATCCGTTCACGCGCCGGCACGCACCCGAGAAGCGCGCCGAGCATGGTGGTCTTTCCTGCCTGGGTGCCGCCCGCGACGACGATGTTGAGCCCGCTGACCACAGCCGCATCCAGGAAGGCCCCGGCCTCGACCGTGAGCGTTCCGCGCGCGATCAGGTCGTCGAGATGCCGGGCCCGGACGACGAAGCGACGAATGTTCACCGCCCAGTGCTGGCGCGTGATGTCCGGGATGACCACGTGCAACCGGCTCCCGTCGGGCAGCACGGCGTCGACGAAGGGGTTCGAGACATCGATGCGGCGCCCGGAGAGCCGGAGCATGCGCTCGACGAGCTCGCGCACCTGCACGGGCTCCATGACAACTGTCGTGAGCTCGCTGCGTCCCTGCCGGGCCGCGAAGACACGCCCAGGCTGATTGATCCAGATCTCCTCGACCTCGGGATCGTCCATCAGCTCCTGGATCGGCCCGTATCCCGCGACACTCGCGTGCACTCGTGCGATGAGCTCGTCCGCCTCTGAACTGCCTGCGGTGTCATCCCCGAGAACCACGTGCACGGCCTCGTGCACGATCTGGCGCGCTGCCTGCGGATCGCGCATCGGGTCGATGCCCGTCGAGCGGATGCGTTCGCGCGCGAACTCCTCGGCGACGTCGAGATGCTCGTCGGCAAGCGCGGCAGCAATGGACATGCCCACGACGCTAAGCGGGCATCAGCGCAGCGGCCAGTGGTCATTGGCAGGGCTGTGGACGACCTGCTGCCTGTGGACATGCGAGTTGCGCATGCCGGCTCGCCCGGCTATCGGATGAAGCGCTCCCAGGCCGCGGCGACGAATTCCGGGTGCTCCATCTGCGCCACGTGCCCGGAATCGGGCAGCACGACGACATGCGCATTGCTGAAGTGCTTGGTGATGCGGAACGCCGCCTTCGGGTCGACGAGGGGATCCTTGCGGCCGTAGACGACGAGCGTCGGGCATTGCACGCGCTCGGCCAGCTTCCACGGACGCTGCGCGCCACGGTCGACGTAGGTGGCCAGCAGGCCACGCAAGGACCGCAGCATCGCGTCTGCCGAGTAGGGCAGGTGATCACGGCCTTGCACCTCTGCCACCGCCTCGGCATGTCGCACCGGCGAGATCCGGGAAGGGTCGGCGAAGCACACGTCGACCGTGCCCTGCACGCGCGCCTGCGCATCGTTCTCGGCAATGTACTTCGGGACGAGCCGCTCCCCCACTCCCGGCACAGCCAGTACTGGCAAGTGCGCATTGAACCGGGTGGGCCGGTAGGACGGCAGCGCGGGCGAGATCAACGTCAAGGAGCGGACGAGGTCCGGCCGTCGCGCAGCAAGCTGCAGTCCGATCGCACCTCCGAGTGAATTGCCGAAGACATGGACGGGAGCGATGCCCAGCGCATCGATGAGGTCGACGAGCGAACGTGCATGTCCGGCCGGAGTGAAGTCGCCGTCACGGGGTGGCGGCGACTGGCCGAAGCCGCCGAGGTCCACTGCCCAGCCATCGACATCTGGCTGCAAGCGCCCCATGAGATCGGTCCAGTTGAGGGCGGAGCCGCCGAGGCCGTGGAGGTACAGCGCGGCAGGTGCGCCCGCAGTCGTGGACACGGCGTGCCGCACCATCAACGTGCGCCCGGGCATGAGGACTTCCTCCCGCGGCCAGGGCTGCGTGGGCGGAGTGAACGTCATGGCCTCACTGTAGGAGCGTGGCGTGGCTCGCACGCAAGTAGGCTGACGCAATGAGCGAGCAGCCGGCCCCGCGAAGCGCTCGACTTCCGCGCGAGCAGCGCAGGCAGCAACTGCTCGACACCGCGCTCCAGGTATTCGTCGCCGAGGGGTACCACGCGGCGTCGATGGACGCCATCGCCTCCGCGGCGGGGGTCACCAAGCCCGTCCTCTACCAGCACTTCGCCAGCAAGCGAGACCTCTACCTCGCGCTCCTCGAGTCCAGCCTCGACGACCTCCTCACGACGGCTCGCGCAGAGCTCAGCGGCACGACCGACAACAAGCAGCGCGTGAGTGCCATGGCCCAGGCCTATTTCACGTTCATCTGCTCTCCTACGGGCGCCTACCGCCTGGTGTTCGAGAGCGACCTCGCGAACGATCCAGACGTGCGGGCACGGGTCGATGCCGCGGATCTAGCACTCGCTCATGAGGCTGCTCGGGTGATCTCCACGGACACTGGGCTCAGCGAGGAGCAGGCGCTGCTCATCGCCTCCGGGATGCAGGGCATGGTCGAGGTCGCTGCCCGGCGCTGGCTGCGCAGCGAGCACGTCGACAGCGTGCACGTCGACAGCGAGCATGCGGGCGTGCCCGGTGACAGGGAGAAGCACCGCATCGACCAGCAGCAGGCCATCGACTTGCTCGTCGGGCTTGCCTGGCGCGGGATCCGCGGCTTTCCCGCCACGCACCCGCCCCGATGAGGGGCTAGCCCCCCGGATCACGCACGATCGTTCACGGCTCGCATCGTGGGTGCCTAGTCTCTCGCCATGAGATTCGTCCGGCCCCACTTGACCATGAGCCTTGGGCTCACAGCAGTCCTGGCCGCCGTTGCTGTCGGCACGGCTCCTGGTGCCCTCGCCACCATAGAGCCCGTGAGCTCCCAGACACTTGACACCAAGCTCGATGTCAAGACACCGTGGAAGGCGAACCGGGGCACGCTACCGGAGGGCTATGGCACCTCGCTGGCCGGCACGCTGGCATCTGCGGCCGCCTCATCGGGAACCGAACTGCTCGCGATCCTGTCTGGCTACGAGTCGACGCCTGGCCTGACCATCCGCGGAGCATATGCATGGGTCTCGTGCCCCAGCCCGATCCCGACGGGCGTCCTGGTGGGCTGCTCGGTGGCGCAGACGAACCCAGTCGGGCCGACCGAGGTCTCGCCGGGCGAGAATCGGGTACGCCCCCTCAACAATGCTTGGACGCGGGCCGGTTCCGGAGTCCCGATCCTGAACGTGACCAGCAAGATTCGGCTCACGGACTCGCTAGTCGGGCGCTGGGTCGCCCTGCAGGCGGTCGTCGAAACGTTCGATGCAGCAGGGCATATCTCCGACCAGGCGTATTACACGTCCCCCTCCGTCCTCGTCATGCCCGCCAATGCGACCACGCAGGCACCGGCCGCGGTGACGACAGCGGCACCGCAAGCAGGCGGTACCTGGGATGTGCGCGGCACGTCGTGGGGAGGTCTCCCCGGAGGCACCGCCCAGGTGAGCAACCTCACCACTGCGTGGCTGTGCCAGAAGGCGGCGGCCGCAACGGATACGTCCTTGGTCTGGGACGTCGCGAACAAGTGCACGCGCCTGGCCGCGGCATCGGCCCAAGGCCGGCTGTCAGGAACCCTGCCTGCCGACGCAGCAGGCAAGTACCTCGTCGCGAACACGACGCTGACGTCGGCGCCCACCGCGACGACCAGCATGCCTGGGCAGTTCACGTTCGACAACCGGTCGGCAGCAGTGCTGGTGACGGCCCCCGGGCAGGCGAATGCGCAGGCAGGCGCGGCTCCAGCGGACCCAGCAGCGGACCCGGCAGCGGACTCGGGCAGCGGCAGCGCGCCTGCCGCAGGCGACTCGTCCGGCACGTCCGGCACCGCGAGCGCGTCGGGCTCCGGAAGCAATGCCGGATCGACGTCGGGCTCCGGCGTGGCGACTGCAGGCAGCACGACAAGCACGTCGGGCGCCACGATGTCCATCACTGCGACGCCGGTAGTCAAGGCGGGCCGGAAGGCGACCGTGACGGCAGCCATCAGCCCCACGGGCCGCGGAGTGGTGTCGATCGTGCTGACGAAGGCGCTGCCATCGGGCAAGGTCGTGTCCGGCAAGGGCCGTACCGCCATCGTGAAGAAGGGCAAGGCTGCGCGCACCTGGCGGGTCTCGAAGTCGATGAAGCCTGGGGCGTACACCGCTGTGGTCAGCTACACCCCGCGTGGGTCAAGCGCGCCCATCATGACCGCCACGGCCCCTATGCGGATTCGCTGACGAGCAGCACAGGCTAGATTCAGGCCTGTACCGGCGAACGCGAGAGGGCGGACATGGAGATCAAGATCGGCGTACAGGACAGCCCGCGTGAGGTCACGCTCGACAGCGACTCCTCACTCGACGAGATCACCTCGGCTGTCGAGACAGCAGTCGCCAACGGCTCACTGCTGAAGCTGGTCGATGACCGCGGCCGCACCGTGATCGTCCCGGGCTCGAAGATCACGCACGTCGAGATCGGCGCTCCGAGCAAGGGCCGCGTCGGCTTCGGCTCAGCGAGCTAGCGCACCACGTAGCGCTGGTCGCTGCTCCAGGCCTCGAAGGCTCCGCTCGCCGGGGCCTCGAGGTGCACTGACACCACGGTCGGCGCCTGGGTCAGTACCTTCAGCGTGAGGCGTCCCGATGTGCTCGAGACGTCGCACAACGATCGGCTCAGGCTCGACGCAGACACGTCGCCGCGTGCCACGGTGCGGGCGGCAAGCGAGCATCGAGCGGTGGCCACGACGGGTTCCCCGGCATTCGTGTGCAGTGCCCGCTCGACGATGACGGTCGGGACTCCCGGCTCGATCGCCTCGGGGAAGTCGAAGGCCTTCGTCAGGTGCTGCGGGGTGACCTCGGGCTGGCCGTCGCCATCGGCATCGCCGTCGCGGGTATCGGGGACGCCATCGTTGTCGTCATCCTTGTCGGTGACGTCGGGCGTGCCGTCGGCATCAGCATCGGGCGCATCCGAAGCCGGCGCGTCGGCTTCGGGCGTGTCCGTGGTGCCGGGCGTATCCGTGGTGCCGGGCGTATCCGTGGTGCCGGGCGTGTCGTCGGTCGGGTCGGTCACCTCGGGAATGCCGGCACCGCACAGCGCTGCGACGCCATCGCTGATGCCTGCGGCAGCAGCGGGCCCGGTGGCTGCGACGGAACGCACCGCAACTGCCCGCGAGCGGCCACCGACCGATGGGTCGGCGCTCTCGTCCCCGTTCCCATCGCCATCGAGCAGGTCTGGCACGAGATCGCCATCGTCGTCGAAGTCGGCAGTGTCCACGAGGCCGTCGTTGTCGCGATCCAGGTCGGAGGCATTGGGAATCGAATCGCCGTCGATGTCCGGGTCGACCGCGTCCGCGATGCAGTCGTTGTCGTCGTCGAGGTCACGTCCGTCGGGGACAGAGTCCTTATCGGTGTCGGTCTCGTGCGATTGCTGGTCTGGCTCGTGCGAGTCCTCGATGCCGTCGCCGTCGTCATCGGTGTCGACCACATCCGGGATGTCGTCCTTGTCCGTATCGCCCTGCAGGGCGGAGGGAACGACGACGGGCGAGCAGCCGTTCTCCCAGATGAGCTTGCCGGCGTTGGTCCAGTTCAGGCCGCCGTGAATGCCGTCGATCGGCGGGATGATGTCACCCCAGCCCTCGGCCTTGGTCGCCTCCGGGCTCCACACGGCACCGGTGTGCACGAGGAAGTGGTCGCCCTGGCCCTTGTCGTTCGCGCCGCTTCCGTCAACGGACGACTGCGCGACGGTGATGACCACGTAAGGGTTGGTCAGCGAGTTCGTGCGATGGCAGATCGTGACCTTCGGATCCCCCTTCCCGCCCGGCGTTGCCATCGCAGTGGGAGCGACGATCAGGGCGGTGACTGCTGTCATGGAGAGGGCGGCAATCCCCCGGTTGCTCAGGCGCATGCCTGCCAGTGTCACCCGCGCCTTCGAAAAAAGGCAAGTGCCGCGCGACGCGCTCTCTCCTAGGCGGCGAGTCCGAGGGCTGCCATGCGGGAGGAGTGGTTGTCCGTCAGTCGCGCCAGCATGCGGCCCATCTCGGCGAGGTCGGTGCCGGGCCGGTCGACCCCGCCCACCAGGAGCGTCGACAGCGCATCACGTTCGGCCGCTACCCGCTGGGCCTGCGACAGTGCCTCGCCCACCAGGCGTCGTCCCCACAGGGCCAGGCGCCCGCCCACGCGGGGATCCGCCTGGATCCCCGCACGGACATGCTCGACGACGAAGGCCGACTGGCCGAGGTCATCGCACACGCTCACGACGAGCTCGCGGCTCTGCGGATCGAGGAGGTTGCCGATCTCGCGGTAGAAGTCCGTTGCGATGCCATCACCCACATACGCCTTCACCAGGCCCTCGAGCCAGTCACTGGGGGCGGTATGCGCATGGAACTCCATGAGCGGACGCTTGAATGGCGCCATCGCCTCCTCGGGATCCGCGCCCAAGGACACCAGCCGCTCGCGCAATGCCAGGAAGTGCCGGAACTCCGCGGTCGCCATGCCTGCAAGTGCCGCCTCGTCGGCGATCGTGGGCGCCATGGCGGCATCCGCTGCAATGCGCTCGAAGGCGCTGAGCTCGCCGTACGCCAGGACGCCGAAAAGGTCGACCAGTGCGGCCCGGTACTCAGGGTCGTCGGCGAAGGACGGGTCACCAGGGTTCTGCGTCATGCGCGGCAGGCTATCTGCCAGGGGGCACCCGCGTCCCGGTAGACTGAAACCCTTCGCGGCGCCTGGCATTCGGCCCGCACCACTTCGGGAGTTCCCCTGACTACGCAAGACAATCACGAGCATGCCGACACGGCTGCCACCACTACTGCTGAATCCGGCACCTCCGCTGCCGTAGATCCGACCTCTGCCCCGACCTTCGTCGAGCTGGGCGCCGATCCGCAGATTGCCGAGGCGCTGAACGCCGATGGCATTACCCACGCCTTCCCCATCCAGGAAATGTGCATGTCCATGGCCCTCGAGGGCCGCGACATCATCGGCCAGGCCAAGACGGGCACGGGCAAGACCCTCGGCTTCGGCATCCCGCTGCTGCAGCGCATCGACCTCGACGGCGATCGCAGCGCCCCGCAGGCCCTGGTCATCGCACCGACCCGCGAGCTCGGGCTCCAAGTTGCCACCGACCTCGAGCGTGCCGGGCGCATCAAGGGCGTCAAGGTGCTCGCCGTCTACGGCGGCCGCGCCTATGAGCCCCAGATCGAGGCGCTGCAGAAGGGCATCGACGTCGTCGTCGGCACTCCCGGACGCATCATCGACCTGGCCAACCGCCGTGACCTTGACC
>CAYFLP010000002.1:0-326 GCA_964344045.1 uncultured Bifidobacteriaceae bacterium | reverse complement strand
GACATCATCGGCCAGGCCAAGACCGGCACCGGCAAGACGCTCGGCTTCGGCGTCCCGCTGCTGCAGCGCCTGGCCGCCCCCGGCACCCCGGAGTACGACGCCCTCGGCGCCGCCGCCGGCAAGCCGCAGGCCCTGGTCATCTGCCCCACCCGCGAGCTCGGCCTGCAGGTCGCCACCGACATCGAGCGCGCCGGCCGGCTGATGAACCTGCGCGTGCTGGCTGTCTACGGCGGACGCGCCTACGAGCCGCAGATCGACGCGCTGGCCAAGGGCATCGACGTCGTCGTCGGCACGCCCGGCCGCATCATCGACCTGGCCAACCGCCG
>CAYFLP010000001.1:12927-31637 GCA_964344045.1 uncultured Bifidobacteriaceae bacterium | reverse complement strand
ACCCGTGCTGGCACTGTGGACGGTAGTTTGACAGTCCACTGAACTAGGGGGATCCCTTAATCCGGGCACAGCACTGATGTGATGGTCGGCGAAGGATGGGGCAGTCAGCAGGCCGCATGGCTCGCGGGTAGGAAAGGGTGGTCCGATGGCCAACGGGAAAGTGGGTTCGCTCGTCGTAGCGGCCTTGGCCTTCGGCCAGGTACTTGTCTCGCTCGACGCGTCTGTCGTCAACGTGGCGCTGCCATCCATCCAGAACGACCTTGGCACGACCAGCGGCCAGATGCAGATGATCGTCGTCGCCTACATGATCGCCCTGGCGGGCCTGATCCTGCCGATCGGAGCCCTGTCCGACCGGATCGGCCGCAAGCCCATCTACCTCGCAGGCGCAGCTATCTTCGTCGGCGGATCGCTGCTCTGCGGAGTGTCCTGGTCGACGGGCATCCTCATCGCGGCGCGAGGCATCCAAGGCGTGGGCGCTGCCTGCCTCATGGGACTCGCGCTCGCGATCTTGACCGACAGCGTGGACCGCGAGCGAGTGCCGGGCGTCGTGGCCATGTGGACCACCGTGACGATCGCCGCGGGTGCCGCAGGGCCCTTCGTGGGTGGCCTGCTCGTCACGGGTCTGGGCTGGCGCAGTGTGTTCTTGATCAATGTGCCTTTGGCGCTGCTCGTCCTTCTCGTTGCCGCCCGGACCCTCCCGAACGATCGCAAGGAGTCGACGGGGAAGGCAGGCTTCGGCGCGGGCATCCTGCTGGCTGCGGTACTGGCTGCCATGACCATCGGACTTACTGCGGCCGAGCGCTCCCCGTGGATTTCGACTCAGGTGCTCGTCCCCATGGGGATCGGCGCTCTCCTGCTGGTCGTGTTCGTGGTCCAGCAGCGCCGCACGGACTCGCCCATGATCGAGTGGCACATGGTCACGAAGTCCCCCTTGCCGGTGACCATCGCACTGCTCGTCCTGCTGTCCTTGGCGCTTGCCGGAGCCATGTACCAGATGTCGCTGTTCACGCAGAACGTCATGGGGTTCACGGCCGCCGTAGCGGGCACGGTTACGCTCTCGGCCTCCATCGCCATGGCATTCATCACGCCGTTCGCCGGTCGACTTCAGATCAAGTTCGGTGCCGCCATCCCCGTCCTCGTCGGCATGGTCATTGGTGCCATCGGCCTGATGGTTCTGGGGCGGCTCGCCCCGGAATCCACCGCGACCCTCGTTGTCGTGGGCCTGTTCATCATGGGCGTCGGCCTGGCCGTTTCGACGCCGATCGTTCAGTCAGTCGCCATGCAGCAGTCCACTCCGAAGACGGCTGGCGCGATCTCGGGCGCCCTGGGCCTCAGCGCACAGGTCGCAGGCATCTTGGGCATCACGATCTTCGGCAGTCTCACGACACGTGTCGCTCTCGACAAGTGGGCTTCCGGTGGCGGCGATCCCTCGCTGGACGCCCTGGTAGGCGTGGGCGATGTCAAGGACATCACCGCGCAGGCGGGTGACGCAGCCGGCCAGCTAGCCGGCCTTTCCTACTCGTCGGGTGTCGACTTGGCGTTCACCGTGGCCGCCGTCGTCCTTGTCCTCGCGGGCATCGTGGGCCTCATCGCGCTTCCCAAGCGCGGGGCTACTCCGGCTCAGGCCGCGCCGGCCGCGGGAGTGGTGGGCTAGCCACATGCCGCAGCCAGTTGATGTCGCCGTCCCCGGCCTCGCCGAGCTTCGATCTTTGACGCTCGGCGATCGGTCGGTTGTCGTGGCGATAATCGACGGCCGCATCGACACCTCCCAGAGCAGCCTCGCGGCGGCGCCCATCCGGCTGATCGATGGGGGGGCGCCCACCGGCCCTGCCGAGGGCCCCACCTCTGACCATGGCACCTATGTGGCCAGCATCATCGCGGGCCAGCCAGGTACCGATGTCGAGGGCATCGCACCGGGCTGCACCTTCTTGTCGGTGCCCGCCTGGACTCCCGAACGCCCGCGGCCCTCTCAGCTGGACCTCGCACGTGCGATCGAAGCAGCCATCGATGGCGGCGCCGACATCATCAATGTCAGTGGCGGGCAGTTCGTCGACGCGCCCCTCGCGCAGGACCAACTCGCGAATGCGGTGCAGAAGTGCATCGACAATGACGTACTGCTCATCGCCGCGGCAGGCAATGACGGGTGCGAGTGCCTGCACGTCCCGGCCTCCCTGGAAGGCGTCCTGGCAGTCGGGTCATTGAGCGACGATGACGCCTCCGACTTCTCCAACCACCACCAGCTCTACCAGCTCAACGGAATCACGGCGCCAGGAGAAGACGTCACGGGTGCGTCGGTCTCAGGCGGCACGCAGCAGCAAAGCGGCACCAGTGTCGCCGCACCCGTGGTCACCTCCGTCGCGGCACTTCTCCTGAGCCTGGAGAGGCAGGCCGGACGTAACACCAGCCCACGCGAGGTGGGCGGCGCAATCCTCCAGGGAGCGCAGTCGTGCTCACTGGACACCGATCACTGCCGTCGACTGCTCGGCAGGACCCTCACAGTAGAAGGAGCAAGAATCGCCATGGATCAACACACCACCACCCCTGCAGTCGAGCAGTCGTGCGGCTGCGGCGGCAACGTCGCTCCGAGCGTCGCTGCGCCGGCTGCAACCACATCGTCCGTCGACACCGCGGCCATCATGGCCGCTGTCCAGGCCGTCATGACCCAGATGGGCTTCGGCGCCCAGTCGTCCACCCCCGCACCCGTCGCCCCTGCCGTGCCGGCAATGGCGCAGTCCACCCTTGAGGAGAACAGCGTGTCCGATTCCGGAGCCCAGCAGTCGGGCATGCCCGTCGTCGACGAGGCCAACCTGGTGTACGCACTGGGCGCCCTCGGGTTCGACTTCGGCACTGAGGCCCGCCGCGACTCGTTCAAGCAGCTCATGGCACCGGCCGTCTTCAATGGAGTGGCCGTGCCGGCCAACCCCTACGACGCACGTCAGCTGGTCGAGCACCTTCGCCGCATGCCGTCGGAGGCCAGCTCGCTCATCTGGACCGTCAGCCTCGAGCTGACCCCGATCTACGCCATCGAGGCCGTCGGCCCGTACGCCATCGAGGTCTACACGATCCTGACCGATTTCCTCGCGGGCGCGAACATGCCCTCCGGCTCCCTCCAGCACGTCGAGCGCATCAGCGTCCCGGGCAAGCTGTCCGGCCGTAGCGTCCGCCTGTACTCCGGTCAGGTCGTGCCGGTCATCGAGCTCGACAGCCCCCGTGGCCTGTACGGCTGGCAGTCGAACCGACTCATCGAGAACTCGCTCGACGAGCTTGAGGTCGCTGGCGGCGTCGAGCGCGAGCTCACTGCGGAGACCCTGCGCTCGTTCCTCGACAAGATCTACTACGAGCTGCGCAACCTCGGCCGCCTGTCTGCAGACCGTGCGCTCAACTACGCAGCCACCAACGCGTTCCAGGCCAGCCGCGTCTTCGCCGAGGCCATCACGAGCGGCCTGCGACTGGACCACGTCGAGATCGAGAAGAGCCCCTACGCGCGTCCCGAGTCCGATGCCTACGACGTGAAGCTCAAGTTCTTCGATCCGGAGAACCTGCGCCGCGCCCGCCAGGTGTTCCGCTTCACCATCGACGTCAGCGACGTCATGCCTGTCACCATGGGTGAGGTGCGCAGCTGGTCGGTGTCGTCGTGACCGACCGCACCCCTCCCCAGGTCGCGCCCGTGAGGAGGCCAGAGCTCGTGCAGCCGCACATGATTCTGGACCTCAAGCACGGCACCGACGAAGAGTTGATGATTCGGTTGATGTCGGTTGTCCACGGCTGCAACCTGAACGACCCGCCGCGCTTGCCAGGTGCTGTGGCACAACGCCGAGGGAGTGAGTGATGGCCGAGCGCAAGAAGGCCTCAACCAAGTCCTCGGCGGCGAAGGCCCCAGCAGCCAAGCAGCCGGCAGCCAAGCAGCCAGCAGTCGTTGCGGCCTCCGCATCGGCGTGGCCGGACGGCTACGAGGGAATCGATTGGGAGCTGTATGAGCGAGTGCGCCCGCACGAGGCTCATACAGGGGCTTCAGGTGCCGGACTCGTCGAGTACACGCTGTGGCTCGAGGTCATCGGCACTCGTCCGCCGGGCAACCGCATCGATATTCCTCTGCCGGGACAGCCGATCTAATAGTCGATGGCTGACCTGAATGACATTCCCGGGTTCGCCGAGCTGAGGGCTCTCTCGCTCGGCGATCCCGGGATTCAGATTGCGCTCATCGACGGGCTCCCTGACCTCGGGCACGAGGCGTTCCGGGGCCGTCATGTGCGATTAGTGGATCCCAGTGGCCTCGGCAATTTCGAGGACGATCACGAATCGGGCATGCGCGGGCACGCCACCTTTGTCGGCAGCATGCTCGTAGGAGACCCTGACTGCGAGCGTCCTGGCATCGCGCCGGACTGCTCGCTGACGTTCTATGTTGGCGCGCACAACACGGAGGACTTCGATACCAAGCTCACCTACGTGCGGGCGCTCGAGGCCGCCTACGAGAGCGGCGCACCCATCGTGCACTCCGCGATCGCGCTGCCCTCGCAGTCCGGCCGGGTTGATTCGATGGTGTCGAAGGCTGCGGAGCGACTGCGCGATGCGGGCGTGCTGCTCATCAGCCCGGCGGGAAACGACCACGGAACCACGTGGACCTTCCCCGGAATCGCCGAGTACTGCCTCGCCGTCGGCAATGTCGATGATGACGGACGTGCAGTCGACTCGACGAACAGCGGCGACCTGTTCACCGGCCACGGGGTCATGGCCAATGGCACGCGCATCCTTGGCGCAATGCCCGGCGGCGGGTATGAGCGGCAACGGGGAACCAGCCTTGCTGCACCGCACGTGACGGGGGTCGCCGCGCTGCTCATGTCGATCCTCAAGGATCGTGACATCGACGTTGATCCCATGACGATCGGCCGCGCCATCATCGCCAGTGCTACTCCCTGCACGGACGTGCCGGAGCGGTGCATCGGGGGAGTCTTGGATCCCATGGCTGCCCTGGAGATGCTCCTCGAGGGCACCACTCCGGATGCGGTCTCGCCGAAGAGCCTTCGCGTCCAGGCCCTGGAGGAAGACGGCCCTGGGCTTCCGCCGAACAGCCCGCTGCGCTTCGACGGCCCCGATTACCCGGACGAAGGCAGTGCGATGGTGGGAGGCCCTCAGCGGCCGGAGCCGGATCCTGGCGCGAACCTGAGTGCCGCAGACCTGAGTGCGGCAGACCTCGCTGCCGCCTCGCTCCTGCCTCGCACGCCGAAGATGGCCTTCGCGCTCGGAAGGCTCGGGTTCGACATTCCCAACGACGTGCGCAGGCTCCGGCTGTCGGAGGCGATAGCGCGTGCCGACCTCGTCGGCGCACCCGAAGATCCGGCCGTACTCGCAGCGTTGATGGATCGCGCTCCTTCGGTAGCGGGGGAGGTCACCTGGCTGGTCATGCGCGAGGACTCTCCCCTGTATGCGATTGACGTCGTCGGAAATCTCGCAGGGCAGGTCCTCGCAGCCTTCGCGTCGGGCATCGGCGAGCAGGTCAGCGGGGCCGTGGAGGAGATGTCGTTCCCTGGGGTGGTGCTGGCCTCCATGGTCACCTTGTCGTCCGGCGAGCAGGTGCCCACCCTGCGCATCAACGGCCCGCGTGGCGTGTACGGCTGGCGTCGAAGCGACCAGTTGATGCGCTTGCCCCTGGCTCCTGCCGGTCGCCGGCAGCTCGAGGCCATGCTCGCGGCGATCGACGACCGCGAGCCCAATGACGGCACGCACAGCCACGTTCGCGCAGTGAACTACCTGGTGACGAATCCGGCCCAGCTGGCCTGGTCTGCCGGCACTGCTGCCGACGATGGATTCATCTTCGACTCGCTCAGCGTTCAGCGCAGCACCCTCAACAGGCCCTTCTCCGATGTCTGGGACATCGACCTGATGTTCCGCGACCCTGAGCGCCAGTCGCGCTCGCGCCTGCTGCACAGGCACTCGGTCGATGTCGGTGACTCCCTGCCCGTGTCGATTGGCCGACCCCGTGTCTGGCGGGTTGCCTGAGCTTCAGCCGAGGAGCGGGGTCAGCCTGAAGACTGTGCCAGCGGGATCACTGCCCGCACGGCGAACTGATCGCCTGAGCTGTCGTAGGCGATGGCCCCGCCCAGCGCCCGCGCGCGCGCACCCATGCGCTCGAGGCCCGATCCCTCGGTGACCACGACTGGCTCTGCGATCGCATGCGTCACTTCGATGACGAGGACGGGCGAGCCACTGGAGAGGGCACTGGAGATCTCGACGGCTACTTCATGTGCCTCGGAGTGCTTCATCGCGTTGGATGCCGCCTCTTCGACGATGCGATAGGCCGTCAGCCGCAGATCGCGACGAAGGCCGCCTGTCATCGGGTTTTCCATCACCTCGACCACGGGGTCAATGCGCACGTCCAGCGTGACGGCCCCGGCCAGGCGTTCGGCGAGCTCTTCCACCGCGACGCCCAGGCCCGCCTCCAGGCCAGCTGGCATGAGGGTGCGTGCTATTGACTGCACTTCGATCCGGTACGCGCGCTCCAGGCCCTGCTCGACCTCGAGTGCGATCCGTGCCGCGTTGGCATCGCCAGTCGAGCCTGCCAGGTCGGTGAGCTTCTGGCGCCAGGCAACGAACTGAGCCTGCAGTGAGCCGTGCAGCTGGTCGAAGACGAGGGCGCGGACCTGCTCCTCCTCCTGCGCCAGGCTCAGCTGGGCTCGGCTGACTTCGGCGAAGGCCTCATTGAGCACGCGTTCCTGGCTGCTGGCGTACATGATCGATGCCGTGAGCGTCGCGATGAAGAGCAGGCCGAGAGCGAGCTGCACGAGGTAGAAAGGGGTGCCCACCTCGGCGAAGGGGGTCATCCCGGCTGCAGTGCTGAGGCGGATCATGATCATGCGCAGAAGGGCGCCGGCGATGCCGATCGCCATGGCGAAGGCCAGGGCCTGGCCGCGTTCGAGCGGCCGGGCGATCCGCCCCAGCACGAATGCGCCGGCGATCAGCACGACGGTCAAGATCAGGGTGTTCACGGCCCACAGCCAGGTGATCACGCGCGCGATGGGAACGTCGTAGACAACGTGGTAGCTGAAAGCGCCGGCGACCGGCCCGACCCAGACCACGACGTACCCGATGCTGGCCGTCAGCCACCACAGGGACCGGTTGGAACGATCGGGAATGACCCTCGCCATGAACCCTGCTGGTGACGCGGCCACAAGGAAGAATCCTAGAGGGCTTGGGGATATCCCGAAACCTGCAGCAGCCAATGGCCGTGGGGGCCGCCTAGGCTGCAGTGGTGGAGAGTGCGCCCGTACGAGTCGCGCTCCTGGAGGACGTCCCGCTCTTCCGACAGGTCATTGAGCAAGTCCTCGATAACGACATGTCCACGGACATCGTGGCCTCGGCTGGCACGGGTCACCAGGCGCTGACGATCTTCCCCGCCGCACGGCCAGATGTCGCCCTCGTCGATCTCTACCTGCCGGACGGGTTCGGCTTCGACATCGGCGTTCAGCTGCGGCAGCACCTGCCGGAACTGCGCATCATCATCTTGTCCGAGCACATTCGCCCTAAGGTCCTCTCGGCCTTGCCCGAGTCCGAACGGCGGTATTGGTCGTACCTGCTCAAGACCGGGGTGTCGTCCCGCGCAGCGCTGCTGGACTCCATCCACACCTGCCTGCACAGGCCCCTGGTCGATGACCTCGTGCGCGAGCGCCCGATGACCACTGCAGAGTTGCGGATCGACATGCTCTCCGATCGACAGCGCGAGATCCTCGCCCTCGTGGCATCGGGGATGTCGAATACGGCGATTGCCCAGAAGCTGTTCATGTCGCCGAAGTCGGTCGAGTACCACCTGACCCAGATCTACGCCCACCTGCAGGTGGCGACGGACTCCTCGGCCAATGCGCGCGTGCAGGCCGCCATGATCTACGGGGAGCAAGAGCGCGGGGAGTAGCTGGCATGCGCGGGGCCTGGGCCCGCCTGACCTGCCGCCTGAGTGATTCTGGGCCGTGACCGAATCGTTATCGGAACATGGCTGGACGGTGACCGAATACCCTTGTGGGGCATCGCCAACGGGCATATGTTGTGGCTCGCAACAATGTATGTTGCCGCAGGCAACAATTTTTGACGGCCCGTTCAGGAGGACCCATGGAGTTCACGGCCCGCCCCGAGGACAAGTTCTCGTTCGGCCTGTGGACCGTCGGCAACCGCGGACGTGATCCCTTCGGCGAGGCAGTGCGGCCGAAGATGGAAATGGTCGACATGCTCAAGGGCCTGGCCGACCTCGGCGTCTACGGAGTCAGCTTCCACGATGACGACCTGATGACCTTCGGGGCACCGGATTCGCAGCGTCGCGCCGAACTGGACCTGTTCAAGAAGACCCTCGACGAGACCGGCCTGGTGTGCTCGATGGCCACCACGAACCTCTTCTACCACCCCGTGTTCAAGGACGGCGCCTTCACGTCGAACGATCCGCAGGTGCGCAAGTACGCGATCGCCAAGTCGATGCGCAACATCGATGTCGCAGCTGAGCTCGGAGCTCCCATCTACGTCTTCTGGGGCGGCCGCGAAGGCGTCGAGTCCCCGACGGCGAAGGACACCCGGGACGCACTGGCACGCTACGCAGAGGCACTGGACTTCCTGGCCGGCTACGTCAAGGACAAGGGCTACGACATCCGATTCGCCCTGGAGCCCAAGCCCAATGAGCCCCGCGGCGACATCTTCCTGCCGACCGTGGGCCATGCACTCGGTTTCATCTCCATGCTCGAGCACCACGAGATGGTCGGCCTGAACCCCGAGGTCGCCCACGAGACCATGTCGGGGCTGTCGTTCTACCAGGGCGTCGCGCAGGCGATCTGGCAGGACAAGCTCTTCCACATCGACCTGAACGACCAGCGCATCGGCCGCTTCGACCAGGACTTCCGCTTCGGTTCTGAGGGCATCAAGGACCACTTCTTCCTGGTGCGCCTGCTCGAGAACAGCGGCTACTCGGGCGTGAAGCACTTCGATGCCCACGCCTACCGCACGGAGGATGTCGCCGGAGTCTGGGACTTCGCCCGTGGCTGCATCCGGAATTACCTCGCGTTCGCCGAGAAGGCGCGCGCGTTCGACAAGGACCCCCGCGTGGCTGCTGCGATGTCGTACGCCGGCGTCGCCCAGCTCGCGGAGCCGACTGTGGGGCGCTACTCCGCGACCACCGCAGCCGGACTGTTGGCCGAGCACTTCGATGTCGATGCTCTCGCTCAGCGAGGCTTCGGCATCGAGGCGCTTGACCAGCTCGCAGTCGACCACATCCTGGGCATTGCCTAGGGGATGGCTGCGGGAGCACCACCCACCCACCTCTCATGAAGATCGCAGGCCCAGCCTGCGGAAAGGGGACAGCACCGCATGTCCAAGAAGTTGATCGGAGCCCTGTCCGGCGTCGCCGCCGCGTCACTGCTCCTCGCTGCCTGCAGCTCGGGCTCGAGCTCCAGCACCACCGAGACCGCGGCTCCCGCGACCTCGGCTGCTGCTGCGACCTCCGCCGCCGCTGCCACTGAGATGGCCACCGAGGCTGCTGCCGCCGGTGGCAAGGCCTGCGTGATCCTGCCTGACGCTGCGTCCTCCGCTCGCTGGGAGACCGCTGACCGTCCGTTCCTCGAGGATGCCTTCAAGGCCGCTGGCGTCGAGTACGACATCCAGAACGCGAACGGCGACAAGGCAAAGTTCGCCACCATCGCTGACGGCATGATCGCCGGTGGCTGTGGCGTCCTCGCGGTCGTCAACCTCGACAGCCCCTCGGCTGCCGCGGTCATCAAGAAGGCCAGCGATGCCGGCATCCCCGTCATCGACTACGACCGCCTGACCCTGGGCGGCG
Organism: uncultured Bifidobacteriaceae bacterium; assembly: GCA_964344045.1. GTDB lineage: Bacteria > Actinomycetota > Actinomycetes > S36-B12 > S36-B12 > UBA10649. The sequence goes on along the minus strand of CAYFLP010000001.1, from coordinate 21,832 downwards.
GCGCGAAGTACTACGTCTCGTTCGACAACGTCGCAGTCGGCACGGCTGAGGGCGAAGGCCTCGTCAAGTGCCTCAACGACGCTGGCGTCACCGAGGGCCCGATTGCCCTCCTCGACGGCTCGCCGACCGACAACAACGCGACCCTCTTCGCACAGGGCTACAAGGCCGCGATCGAGGCCGCTGGCTTCACCATCGCTGACGAGCAGGCTGTTCCGGACTGGGATAACACCAAGGGCGGCCAGATCTTCGAGCAGATGTACACCAAGGCCAATGGCAACTTCGTCGGTGTCGACGCGGCCAACGACGGCCTCGGCGGCGCTGTTGTCGCAGTGCTCGAGCGCAACGGCCAGGCCGGCAAGATCCCGACCACCGGTCAGGATGCAACCGACGAGGGTCTGCAGCGCGTGCTGCTCGGCACCCAGTGCCTGACCGTCTACAAGGCCGTCAAGAAGGAAGCCGATGCAGCCGCCGCGCTCGCGATCGCACTCCTCAAGGGCGACCAGGCCGCTGCTGACGCACTGGCCACCGGCTCCGTCGACGACACCGAGGCCGGCACCACGGTGCCGTCGGTTCTCCTCGAGCCGCAGCAGATCTTCGCCGACAACGTCAAGGACGTTATCGCCGACGGCTACACCACTGCCGACAAGGTCTGCACCACCGATGAGCTGAAGGCAGCCTGCGCAAAGTACGGCGTTCAGTAAATCGCCCCACAGGTCTAGCGCCACTGGCGCGATGACCGATGAGTACGAAAGCAGTGGGGGCGGGTTCGCAAGGCCCGCCCCCACTGCCGTACCTCAAGCCTCGCGATCTCGTTGATCCCCCCATCCATCCCTGTCGCTCCCAGAAGGTGACGCCATGACAGACACCCCGCTCCTCGAACTCAGGGGCATCAACAAGAGCTTCGGCCCCGTGCATGTCCTGCGTGGCGTGTCCCTCAACGTCTACCCGGGCCAGGTCACCGCGCTCGTCGGAGACAACGGCGCTGGCAAGAGCACGCTGATCAAGGGCATCGCGGGCATCTACTCCTTCGACTCCGGCGAGTACCTCTTCGAGGGCAAGCCGGCCAACGTCTCCGATCCCAAGCAGGCCAATGCGCTCGGGATCGAGGTCGTGTACCAGGACCTCGCACTCTGCGACAACCTCGATGTCGTGCACAACATGTTCCTCGGCCGCGAGGAGACCTCGGGGGCCGTCCTCGACGAGATCGCGATGGAGAAGCGGGCCACCGAGACCCTCAAGGGCCTGTCCGTCCGAACGCTCAAGTCGGTCCGCCAGCAGGTGTCGAGCCTGTCCGGCGGCCAGAGGCAGACAGTCGCCATCGCGCGCGCTGTGCTCTGGAACTCCAAGATGGTCATCCTCGACGAACCCACTGCCGCCCTGGGCGTTGCCCAGACCGAGCAGGTGCTCAACCTCGTCCGACGCCTCGCAGACAACGGTCTCGGCGTCATCTTGATCTCGCACAACATGAACGACGTCATGCAAGTGGCCGACAACATCGCCTGCCTGTACCTCGGGCAGATGGCCGCCCAGGTGCCAGTCTCATCCGTCAACCACTCGACCATCGTCGAGCTCATCACTACTGGTCGCTCGGGGGACATGGGCATCCAGGTCGAGGCAGTCAGCGCTGGAGGTGTCGCATGAGCGCGACCGAGCAGACCACCGATGTCGATGTCGCCGCAGCAGGCGATACGGGGGGCCTGAAGCAGGCATTCCACGACTACTCCGATCGCGTGCGTGGCGGCGACGTCGGGTCGCTTCCTGCCGTTCTCGGCCTGATCGTCCTCGTCGTGTTGTTCTCGGTGATGAAGGGCGATGTCTTCTTCACCGCACTGAACTTCGCCAACCTCCTCAATCAGGGCACCGCGATCATCGTCCTGGCCATGGGCCTGATCTTCGTCCTGCTCCTCGGCGAGATCGACCTGTCGGCCGGCTTCACCGCGGGCACCGCCGCTGCCGTCCTCGGCGTATCCATGGCGTCGTGGGGATTGCCCTGGCCGCTGGCCCTCATCATCGGCCTGCTCACGGGCACGGTCATCGGCCTGGTGATCGGCGTGCTCGTCGCACGACTGGGGATCCCGTCGTTCGTCGTCACCTTGGCCATGTTCCTAGCGCTGCAGGGCGTCATGCTGCTCATCATCGGCGACGGGGGCACCATCCCGATCCGCAGCGAGCAGCTGCTGGCCATCATGAACAAGAACATGCCCATCTGGATGGGCTGGCTGGTCTGGCTGATCGTCACCGCGGGCTATGCGCTCGTGACGTGGCGTGCGATCGCGGGGCGGCGCAAGGCCGGCCTGCGGGCCACGGCCATGTCGGTGTGGGCGTTCAAGAGCGCAGCCATGGCGATCTTGCTGGGCGTCGGCGTCTACCTGCTCAGCCAGGAGCGCCAGATCCTGCGGCCGGGCAAGGAATCCTGCCCGGAGACCGGCGACCAGCCGCTCGGCTGCATCCCGGTGATCAAGGGCGTTCCGTGGGCCGTCCTGGTCGTGCTGGTGCTGCTCGTGCTGCTGACCTTCATTCTCAGCCGCACCTCCTTCGGCCGCCATGTCTACGCCGTGGGCGGCAATGCAGAGGCCGCGCGCCGCGCAGGCATCAGCGTCAAGGGCATCAAGATCGCCTGCTTCATGATCGGCTCGACCCTCGCCGCGGTAGCGGGCGTGCTCATCGCCTCGCGTGACAACTCGGTGTCGCCCACGACGGGCGGTGCGCAGACGCTGCTGTTCGCCGTCGGCGCGGCCGTCATCGGCGGCACCTCGCTGTTCGGCGGACGCGGCCGCATCGTCGACGCCGTCATCGGCGGCCTGGTCATCGCGGTGATCGCGAACGGCCTTCCGCTGATCACCTCGCAGTCGGGCATCCAGTACGTGGTCACCGGCCTCGTGCTCCTGGTAGCGGCTAGCGTCGATGCCCTGTCGCGCAAGCGATCAACCGCAACCGGCAAGTAGCCGAAATAGCCGAAGCACGAGAAGCAGACACGGACGCGTTTGGCCATGGCTTCACACGCAGCAACGACGCAGGACGACCTTCGTCGGCTCAACCTCGCACGCCTGCTCAGGCGCCTGCATGTGGCAGGCTCCAGCAGTCGCTCCGACCTGGTCGCGTTCAGCGGCCTGAACCGGAGCACGGTAGGCGTGCTGGTCTCCGAGCTGGCGGAGGTCGGCCTGGTCGCCGAGCGCGCGGGGTCGGCAGGGCAAGTGGGGCGTCCGTCCCTGCGCGTGGAGGCCGTGCCAGGCTCGGCAGTGGTAGTCGCCTTCGACCTGCGGGTCGACCGGACGATCGTGGCGCTTGTCGGCCTTGGAGGTGAGGTTCTCTTCCGGCGCGAGCAGAAGCACCGCAGGGTGAACTACACGCCGCAGTCGGCCGTGCGCACGGTAGTGACCCTCACCGAGCTGGCACTTGCCAAGGCGCCAGATGGCGCCTCGTGGGTCGGCCTCGGCATCGGCGTGCCTGGCGTCGTCGACCACGTCAACGGCCGAGTGCGCCTGGCGCCGAACCTGGGCTGGGTGGACGTGCCATTCGGCGAGAGCGTTCTGGAGGCGCTCGCCGAGCGCTTCGGCACCGTGCCGTCCCTGACGATCAACAACGATGCCGACCTGGGCGCCATCGCCGAGCATGTGCGCGGCGCCGGAGTCCATGCTCGCAATCTGATCTTCCTCTCGGGTGATGTCGGCATCGGCGGTGGTGTCGTCATCGACGACCGGCTTATGACCGGTGCATCGGGCTTCGGCGGCGAGGTCGGCCACATGGTCGTCAACCCGGCGGGCCGCACGTGCAGATGCGGTGCCACTGGCTGCTGGGAGACCGAGATCGGCCATGACGCGATCGTCGGTTCCAGTGATTCCACAGGCTCGCCCGGAGAGGTCGCCGATGTCGTGCGCGCCGCAGCCGACGGTGACCCGGATGCGCAGGCGGCCCTGCAATCAGTGGGCGAGTGGCTCGGCATCGGCCTGGCCAACCTGGTCAACGTGTTCAACCCCGAGGTCATCGTCCTTGGCGGCCACCTGCGCCTGGTCTTCCCGACGGTGAGCGGGATCGTGCTGCGCCGCATCCACTTCGCCCTGCCGGCCGCACGCGAGCAGGTACGGATCGAAGTCCCCGCCATGAACGGCGACAGCACGCTGATCGGCGCGGCCGAGACTGCTTTCGATGCGCTGCTGTCCGACCCGATCGGAGTGCTCTCCCGGGCACCGCTGGCGGTTGCGTCCTAGGTGGATGCACTCCGGCTGGCGTCGGGCGGCCATGCGGTCGTCATCGACCCGCATGTCGGCGGCCGCCTCGTGTCGTGGACGGCCTTCGGCGAGCAGTTGCTCATCGAGTCGGCCCCGGACCCGGTCGAGTACGGCATGTATGCCATGGCCCCCTGGGCCGGCCGGCTGCGCGGCAACTGCATCCGTGTGGGCGCCGGCGACATCGAGATGCCGGCGACGTATCAGGGCTGGGCACTGCACGGCACGGTGCTCGGGGCGCGGGCTTCGTCCGTGGCTACCGAGTCGTCGGCCGCTGGGGAGGTGGCCATGCTCGCCTTCGACGAGCACCCGGGCCTGCCGGTGCCCATGTCGGTGACGATCTCCTATGAGCTCACCGCTACCGCATTGACCACGGTGATCGCCATCGATGTGCACGCAGGTGACGGACTGCCGGTTGTCGTCGGCTGGCACCCGTGGTTCCGGCGGCACCTGGGACGGGGCGGGCCGTGCGAGTGGTCGATGCCGGCGGCCGGCCGGGTCGAGCGAGGCGCCGACTACCTGCCCACTGGCCAGATCACGCCCGCCGATCCGTCAGCCGGCCCCTTCGACGATGCCTTCTGGGTGCCCGAGGGGCGGGCGAGCGTGCATTGGCCGGGTGTCGGGGCGATCGAGGTGACCGGCGACGCCACGTGGTTCGTCGTCTACGACATGCCGGAGGCGTCGGTGTGCCTGGAGCCGCAGAGTGGCCCGCCGAACGGGGTCAACGATCCGCTCGTGGGAGATCGGGTCATCGTGCGGCCGGGGGAGCCCTGGCGCTGGACTACGCGATGGCAGCTGCGCGATGACCGGCCGGGGGATCGAGCCGGATAGCCGTGCCGGTCGCGGCCGATTCGCGTGCTGCATCGATGACGCGCATGTTGCTGACGACGTCGTCGATGAGCACGGGCGGCTCGGCGCCCTCGAGCAGGCACCGGGCAACCCCGTCGTAGTAGGCGGGCCACATGCCGCGCTCCATGGGCACTGCCGTCTCGGTCATCACGCTGTCGTCGTCGAAGGTGCGCAGTAGGGCGAAGCCTCCCTGATCGCCCCACGCATCGATGCCCGCCTGGCCCGTGTGCGGGCGCATGCCGCTGACCAGCACGGGCTCCTGAACGTCGTAGTCGTCGATGCGCAGGCCGCCGCGCGTGCCCGAGAGCTGGATGCGGGGTGTGGTGAAGGCGGTCAGCTGCGAGACAGTCAGGCGGCTGATCGCACCGGAGACGTGCTCCAGGATGATCGTCGTGTCGTCGTCAGCGTCCTGGGCATTGCGCACCGAGCGCGCCGATGCGAATACGCCGACGACGGGGCCCAGGAGCATGAGCGCCTGGTCGACTAGGTGGGCTCCGAGGTCGTACAGCTGCCCGCCCATGAGCGCTGGGTCGGCCGACTCGCGCCAGGCGTTCTTGCCGACCACGCGCATCTTGGTGATCTGCGAGTCGAGGCGGTGCACCGTGCCGAGGGCGCCGGAGGCAGCAACGCTGCATGCGGTGCGGAAGTCCGCGTCCCAGCGGCGGTTCTGGAAGGGAATGAGCTGGCGTCCGGCACTGCGGGCGAGCAGGTGCAGTTCGTGTGCGGCTGCGGCGGTGGCCGCGATGGGCTTGTCGAGCACCACGTCGAGGCCGGCCTCGAGCGAGGCAACGGTGTAGGGCAGATGGGTGACGTTCGGCGTGCCGACCACGGCGAGGCGGTGCCCTCCGGCGAGGGCCTCATCGACGGTGGAGTAGATGCGAACGCCCGGGTTGTCGGCACGGGCCTGCGCGGCTCGCTCGGGATTCGCGGTGACGATCGCGTCGAGGCGCAGGCCCTGGGCGGCCTGGATCAGGGGCGCGTGGAAGATCCGTCCGGCCAGTCCGTAGCCCAAAAGGAGGACAGAGATCGGATCATTCGCGGTCATGTCCCTAGTCAACCATTCGTGGCAGCAGGCCGACCCGACGGTTATCTCGTCCTATCGGGGACAAGCCCCGTCGATGCGTGCAAAATGTGGATACTGCTCTCCCCCGGAGCAGCAGGTGCCCGCATGCGGGTGCCCGGAAGCCCGCGCGGCAGCCCCCCAGTTGCGCGGGCTTCCGCATCCCCTCCCCAGGTTTGACCCGGCAGCGGGGTGAAACTCGGCGCCGGGGCCCGCATGATCGGCGAGTCGCCCAGCTTGGCCCAGCAGCCAGGTCACGCCTGGCGCGAGTAGACGATGACCGGGGTGCCCACCGGCGCATGACGGAAGAGCCACCGCGCTGCACGGCGATCGCGCAGGTTGATGCACCCGTGCGACGCGCCTGCATAGCCGTCGCGGGCGAAGTAGTGCGAGTAGTGGATGGCCTGTGCCCCGCTGAAGAACAGCGAGTACGGCATCGAGGTGTCGTACTCGGACGACCAGTTCGTGCGCTCGCGCCGCTGCACGTGGAAGTTCCCATTACGCGTCTCCTCGCCTGGCTGGCCGAAGCGCGCATCGGTCGTCAGCAGCACCGTGCCGTTGGCTACGTACCGCAGCAGGCGCTGGCGCTTGTCGATGCAGATGGCCGCGGCGGCGTGCATGCATGGCGCGGGCAGGGAGCCGATGCGGCCGGCAGTCGAGCGAGCGAGGTCCCAGGACAGCTGCGATACGGACGATGCAGGCAGGTAGCCGAACTTGGCGCGCAGCTCATTGACCGCGGTGATCGTCGACGTGCCCAGGCGCTGCTCGCGGGTGTTGCTCGGGTGGATGTCGTAGCCGAGCCAGGCCAGTCGCTGCTGCAGCGCTGCCACGCGGGGTCCGGTGTCACCCTCGTGCAGGGGCCACTGCGGTGCAGCGCTGGCAGGCACGGCCAGCGCGAGCGCGGAGGCCAGGCCCAGCAGGGCGCACAGTGCGATCAGGGCTGCACGGAGCGGGTTTCGCGAACGCCTGCTCACTTCTCGTGCCAGCGCGGTGAGGTGGTGCGCGGCGGGTAGAGGCGGTGGTTCCAGACCACGATGCGCGGCTCGCCGCGCAGGTTGGCATCGTGCGCCCTGCCGAGGGCCGCGCTCAGGTCGTCGACCTGGGCCACTGTCTCGCATGCGATGCCGAAAGCCGCGCCCAGCTGCTGCCAGTCCGGCGTGAGCAGGTCGACTCCGCGCTCAGGGTGGCCGAAGACCTGCTGGTCGAACCGCAGCATTCCGTAGCCGCCGTCGTCGACGATGAGGAGCGTGATGGGAAGGGCTTCCTGCGCGTACGTCGCGAGCTCGCCGAGCGCGAACATCGGGCCGCCGTCACCGCAGACCGCGAGTGTCGCGATGCCGACGCTGGCCGGGCCGATGGCCGCGGGAAGCGCGTAGCCGAGCGTGCCCCAGCCCACCGGGTACTGGAGCCTGCGTGGCCGTGGTTGGCTCGTGTAGTTGCCCACCCAGTAGCCCGCGACCGCCATGTCGCAGATGACTGCTCCGTCGGCCGGCCAGCCCGCCTGCACCTGCTCGACGAAGGCCGCCGCGCTTGCCGTGCGGGGTTCCGCTGCGATCTCGCTCAGGATCGCCGGCCGGATGCCCGAGACGTCGGTCCAGGCTGCCCGCGAGGTGAAGGCGAGCCCGTCGAGTGCCTCGGCCAGGATCGGCAGTGCACTCGATAGGTCGGACTTCACGAGCGCGTCGAATGCGATGGTGCGCGGCAGGATGTCGCCGAGGCAGATCGCGGCCCGGCGCTCGGGCAGCGCGATCTTCCAGTTCTTGGTGTTCATGCCGTCGAACGACGAGCCGAGCACGAGCAGCAGGTCGGCCTGCTCGACGACCGCACCGACCACGGGCTCATGCACGGGCGCATCGACGAGTGCCCGGTGGCCGGCGAGCAGGCCGCGGCCTGCGAAGCTCGTCAGCACGATCGCCCCCGTGCGGTCGACGAGCTCGCGCACAGCCTGCTCCGCGCCTGCCTGCACGACGCCGCCGCCGAGCCAGACGACGATGCGCTCGGATGTCGCGATCAGCTCGGCCACCGCTGCGACCTCATGCGGGTCGACGGGGCTGGTGGGCATGGTCGGGATGTGGGGGACGGCGGCCGTCCATTCCTCGCCGAGCACGTCGGTCGGAATGCCGACGTAGCCGGCGGCCGGCGGGCGCGCGAGGGCCTCGCGCACGGCCATGACGGAGTAGGCCATGGCCTCCTGCTTGCTCCGCGCCGTGCGCGCACTCGCGCCGAAGGCGGCGAACATGGCGCCCTGGTCCTTCATCTCGTGCAGGATGCCGCGCTCGCCGTCGGGCGAGCGCAGGGCGGTGCTGACATCGCTCGCGAGTGCGAGCACGGGCGAGCCCGAGACGAATGCCTCGCCGAAGCCCGCGAGTGCATTAGCCGCACCCGGGCCGCTGGTGAGCAATGCGGCCCCGAACTGGCCGGTCGCCCGGTACAGGCCATCGGCTGCGTAGGCGGCTGCCTGCTCGTGGCGCACGCCGACGATGCGGAAGTCGCCGTCGAGGTCGCAGTCCCAGAACGGCAGGTTGTGGACTCCGGGGATGCCATATGCCCGCGTTGCCCCGTGTCGTTGCAGGAGCGTCAGGATCGCCTGGGCAACGGAACCGCTCATGCCCTGACGCTACCCGACTAGGCGCGTGCGTCGAACATGCCGAGCAGCGCAGCTATGCCCAGGACACTGCGCGGCTCGTAGGCAGCGCGCCACAGGCCACCGTGATTGGCGGCGGCCGCGAACCCCGCCACCTCCCTGCGCAACCCCATGGACCTCTTCGCG
>CAYFLP010000001.1:10832-12917 GCA_964344045.1 uncultured Bifidobacteriaceae bacterium | reverse complement strand
GAGGTGGCGGGGTTCGCGGCGGCCGCAGGGTTGCGCAGGTCGTGCACGAGGAGTGCGGCCATGAGGGTCGTTGACGTGGCGGGCTCGAACACCTCGACCCCGAAGCGGCCAGCGCCCGCGTAGGCGGCGGCGAGTGCGCGGTTGCGCACGACGGAGGCCGTGCGGGTGGCCGGGGCGATGTTCGCCGAGACGGGCGTGCCGGACGCCCTCGCGACGATCGCGCGCCATCGCTGGATGCGCTTGGCGAGGACGTAGTTGGGGCCCTGCTGCGGCACCAGGGAGTCGTTGATGCCGAACTCCTGGCCGGCCGCGGTGCGGTAGGACTCGGCGTAGTTGGGCTCGAACTGGCCGAGCAGCCGCAGGGGATTCTGCAGCAGGCTGCTCAGGCCGCGGGACTGCCAGCGCCGGCGAGACTCCTGCACCGCGCTCATCGGCACCATGAAGGCATCGGTAGGGGTGGCGAGGAAGGCGAGCGTGATGTCGTCGCGCGATGCCGTGAGGTCTGCGGCGAGCGCATCGCAGGCCATGCTCAGCAGCGCATGGGTCGCGCCGTCGGCGTAGGCGTAGGTGCCGAGCACGAAGGGCTGCTCGATCTCGCCTATCCAGGTGCGGGTCTCGGGCAGGTAGCGCAGGATGTCGGTGCCGGCAGCGGCCGCGACCACCGGGTCGTCCTCGGGGTGCACCTGCCCGCCGACCACGAACGGAGGGACGCCATCGGCGTCGAGTGCGATGGGAATGCGCAGTGCGCCTGCCGTGCTGCGCGCGATGCCGATCAGCTTGGTCCACAGCTCGGGGCGCGGGAGGTCGACGGCATGCACCCGTGCGCCCCATCGCAGCAGGGAGCGGGTCGGGCCCATCTCGGCACCGGCCCCGATGATCGCCAGGTCGACATCGTGCAGGTCGAGCCAGTCGGGGTTGTCGAGCAGCAGGTGCAGCGCGGCTGCGAATCCGGGCTCGGCTATGCCGGCTGTGACCCACGCATCGATCTGCCGGCGTAGGTCGGAGCCGAACAGTCGGCGGCCCTTGTAGGGAAGGGTCAGCTCGGCCTCGCGCGGCTGGCGTCCGCGCACCTCGACGGACGCCAGCCCGGGGGTGCGGTAGCGCTCGAGGGCGGCGCCCAGCGCGAGCTCCTGGTCGCCGCGAACGAAGGTGAATCGACGGTGCGCGGATTCCAGGCCTGCGGACGAGACTGTCTGGGCTGCGTCGGTGCTCGCCGCGGCCGCCAGGACGATGTCGCGCACGGGCCGCAGGTAGGCGTTGCGCCAGTCGGACGTGTGCTCGATGCGCGCGCACAGGGCGGGATCGACCGAGCGGACGCAGTCGGCGAAGATCGCGCGCCCCGTTGCCGTGGTGCTGCGCTGGCCGTCCCCGCCCATGGGGAACGCGACTCCGGAAACGGAGGAAGCCGACGAATCACCCATCAAGCGACTATAACGGCAGGGCGCGGGGCCTGGCGCGCCCCGCGGGCGAGCTCAGGAGAATTCGAAGGTGATGGCCTGCATCGGGCAGACGTCGGCAGCCCGCTCGACGTCTGCTGCGTGCGCGTCGTCCACCTCGGCGAGGTACTCCATGGAGCCGTCCTCGAGGATCTGGAAGATCTCGGGGGATTCGTAGCAGCACTGGGCGTAGGTCTGGCACTTGTCGCGATCGACGAAGATGCGAATGGTCATCACTTCTCCTCGATGGTCGACGGGTAGAGATCCTTCGACGGCGTGCGGATGCCGCGGAACTCCCAGTCGCCGCCCATGGCGGTCGAGATGACCTCTTCGCTCTCGGTCGGCTGTGCACCGCAGTCGTCACGAATGGGCACCGGGCCCTGCACGATGGTGTTCGACAAGGTGCCGAGGCCCTCGACCTCGACCTCGACCACGTCGCCGGGGTAGACGGTGCGCGAGAACGCGGGCGTGCCCGAGAAGAGGATGTCGCCGGGCACGAGCGTGATGGTGCGTGCGATGTCGGCGACGAGGTAGTGCATGTCCCATTCCATCTCGGCCGTCGTGGAGTCCTGCTTCACGACTCCGTTGACCCGGGTCTGGATGCCCTTGTTGCGGAAGTCCCAGCCGGTGACGTGGTCGAGGTCGAGGT
>CAYFLP010000001.1:0-10822 GCA_964344045.1 uncultured Bifidobacteriaceae bacterium | reverse complement strand
GGCCGTAGTCGTTGCCCACGGTGTAGCCAGCGATGTAGTCGCCTGCCTCGGCAGGCGAGACGTTGCGGCAGGTGCGGCCGATGACGATGACGATCTCGCCCTCGTAGTTGAGCCACTTGCAGCGCTCGGGACGCACAACGGCACCCTTGTGTGAGTTGAGCGCCGTGATCGGCTTGGAGAAGTACGTGGGCGCGGGTGGCAGCTTGGTCATGAACTCCTGGGTGCGGGAGTCGTAGTTCAGGTGCACCGCGATGATCTTCGTCGGCTCGCACGGGGGCAGGTGGATCGCATCGTCGATGCCCACGCTGCGGCCGTCGGCCGCGACGAGCTCGTCGCCGTGCCGGATGGTCTGAACGGGTGCTCCTTCGAGCAGGATCCGACGGTACTCGGTCATGCTGCTGCTCCCTTGCCTGTCCAGCCCGCTGCCGGACGCTCGAACCATACGTGCACCTGACTCGTGCCGACGGAGTTCTCGTAATCGGAGATCTGCTTGCCCGGTGCGGTGAAGTCGCTCTCCCCGAGGGCCGCGGCCATCATGAGGTAGTGCGCGAACTTGCCCTCGGGACGCACGGTGAGGAAGTCGTCCATCGTGTCGAGGACGCGGTCGTGGCGGCCCTCGGCGAACCAGGCGAGCCGCTCCCTGTCCATCTCACGGGCCTTGTCGCTGATCACGTACTTCGGGTCAGAGCGCTCGACCTCGGGGTTGAGGCGGATCTCGCGCAGTCCGTAGAAGGTGTGCGACAGGGATCCAGTAGCGATGATGATGACCTTGCGGTCGACGTCGCTGATCGCCTTGCCGATCGCACGGCCGACGCGCAGGTAGTCCTCGGTGTCGGCGGTCTGGCACACGCTCATCGACAGCCAGCGCTTGCCGAGTCCCTTGCCGAGGTACGACCACAGGTTCACGGACGGGTAGTAGAGGGGCAGGTACTCGTCATCGATGGGGGTGATCCAGGTGCCCACCTCGTCGGCGTGCGCGGCGATCGCATGCGCGAACTCCGCATCGCCTTCCCACTCATAGGGGATCTTGCTCATGCCGCGTGGGAGCTCCTCGGCGGTGAAGAAGCCCTGGCGATGCGCATGCGAGGTCACGACGAACTCCACGGTGGTGAACCAGTGGGAGTCCAGGACGATGACCGTGTCGTAGTCGAGGGTCTCGAAGACGTCCTTGCGCAGCTGCTGGAGCGAGGTGACGAGCGAGAGCTCCTTGCCGTCGTTGAGCTCGTAGCGCGTGGCCTCGGGCAGCATGATCGTCGGCACATGCGACAGCAGGCCGGCAGCGACGAATTCCCCCATGGCTATTCCTTCCATCCGTTCGGCGAGTACACCGTGTTCTTGACGTCTGCGTAGAAATCGAACGACCACACGCCGCCCTCGCGCCCGATGCCCGACTTCTTCGAGCCGCCGAACGGCGCGCCGAGGTCGCGCACGAAGAAGCAGTTGACCCAGATCGTGCCGGCGACGAGGAACTCGCAGAAGGACTCGGCTCGCTCGCGACTGCCGCTGACCACGCAGGCCGCCAGCCCGAACTCGGTGCCGTTGGCGATGGCCAGGCCCTCGTCGTCGGTGGCGAAGGTCTGCATCGTGAGCACGGGGCCGAACACTTCCTGGGTGAGGATCTCGCTGCCGGGCTGCGCATCGACCACCAGTGTCGGGCGGAAGTAGTGCGTGCCGAGGTCGGCGTTGACCTCGCCGCCGTAGGCGATGGTCGCCCCGTCGGCCTTTGCACGGTCGACGAAGCCCTGCACTCGCTCGACATGCTTGAGGTGGATGTTGGGTCCGATCTGGGTGTCCTCGTCGCGTGGGTCGCCCTGGCGGATGGCCGCCGCGCGCTCGCGGAAGCGCTCGACGAAGGCTTCGGCGATGCCCTCCTGCACCAGCAGGCGCGTGCCGGCGAGGCACACCTGGCCGGCGTTGTCGTACTGCTCGATGGCCAGGTCGACTGCGAGGTCGAGGTCCGCGTCGTCGAGGATCACGGTCGGGCTCTTGCCGCCGAGCTCGAACGAGCAGGGGATCAGGTTCTCTGCGGCGGCGCGCGCGATGACCTTTGCGGTCGGCACCGAGCCGGTGAAGCAGATGCGCGACACGTCGGGGTTGAGGGTCAAGGGAGCGCCGGCCTCGGCACCGAAGCCCTGCACCACGTTGAAGACGCCTGCGGGGAGGCCGGCCTCGTGCGCGAGGTCGGCGAAGTACGAGGCCGTCAGGGGCGCCCACTCCGGTGGCTTCAGCACGACCGTGTCACCGGAGGCGAGCGCGGGGCCGATGCGCCACGTCGCCAGCATGAGCGGGGCATTCCAGGGCGTGATGATGACGGCGACGCCCGAGGGATCCCAGGACACGTGGTTGTCGTGACCGCGGGTCTCGAATACTGGGTGCGAGAGCTTGGTGATCGCGTAGTCGGCGAAGTAGCGGATGTTCATCGCCACTCGGGGCATGACGCCGCGGCGGTGCGAGCGCAGCAGCGAGCCGTTGTCGAGGGTCTCGATCTGAGAGAGCTCCTCGACATGCTCCTCGATGAGGTCGGCCAAGCGGAAGAGGACCTCGCCGCGCTTCTCGGCACCCATGCGCGCCCAGGCGGGGAAGGCGGCCTTAGCCGCGGCCACGGCGGCATCGGCCTCCGCGGCTCCGCCCCGCGACACCTGTCCGAGGATGCGTCCGTCAACGGGCGAGACGGTCTCGAAAGTCTCGGCCGAGGCCACCCGCTGGCCCCCGATCCAGTGGCGGGTGTCGACGTCGACTCCGGCGATGCTGATCGCGGTCATGGGGCTCCTCGTGGACAGCGGATGTCGGCACATCCTAAGTCGTTAGGTTCCAAACGGAAAGCGGATCGGGCGAGAATGGTGCATTCTTCTCGTCAAGGAGGAACCGTGCCCCGACCCGTCATTGCCATCCCCGGCCGATTCACCGAGTCCGCGAGCGCCCTGCGCTACCGCGGCGTCGTCGTCGCCCGCAAGCTCGCCGAGGCCGTGTGGGCCGCCGGCGGGGATCCGCACGTGCTCCTGCCTGCTCCTGGCCCCGATGGGATGGACTGGGGCAGCCGGCTGCGCGGGGTCGACGGGGTCCTGATGCCTGGCGGCGGCGACATCAGCCCCGCCCGCTACGGCGGCGACCCGAGCGACCCGACCCTGTACGACATGGACGAACTGCAGGACGAGACCGACTTCACGCTGGCGCGGTACGCACTCGACCAGGGCATCGCCCTGCTGGCCGTGTGCAGGGGGCTGCACGTCGTGAATGCCCTGCTGGGCGGCACGCTGATCATCGACATGGACGTCAACCATCGTCACCACGTCCATGAGGTCGCCATCGACGACCCCTCCGACCACCTGGGCCTCGGCAATGCCCCGGTCACCTGCTCCTGCTACCACCACCAGGCCATCGACGTCGTGGCGCCGGGCATCACGGTGCTCGGCCGCGCAGAGGACGGGTGCGTGGAGGCCGTGGCCATCGAGGCGCAGGGCTGGGCCGCTGGCGTGCAATGGCATCCCGAGGACACCTATGACACCGATCCCGCCCAGCTATTGCCCTTCCAGGCTCTTGTGCGGCACGCGGGCTAGTCGTCCTCGACGGCCTTGACCATGAGGCGCAGGAGCTCGGCGGTGTCCTCTTTCGAGGCGGCCGGCAGGAATCGCGTCGCGTGCGACTCGGCGGCGTTGATCTGCGGGAAGAGCTTCTTGATCAGCCGCAGGCCTGAGGGAGTCAGCTCGACGATGACCAGGCGCCCGTCGTCGTCGCTCTTCTGACGGGTGATGAGGTCGCGCTTCTCGAGGGTCGTCAGCACGCCGCTGAGCGTCGCCTTCGACACCCCGATCTCCTCGGCGATGACCCGCGTCTCGGCGGTCTCCCAGATCCAGGTGACCCACAGCACGACGAAGGCTGTCCACGTGAGGTCGGACGGGGTGAGGACGTTTCGCTCCATGTGGTTGCGCACGGCATTGGCGGCACGAAACAGGTTGGAGACGACATGGAGCGACTCCATGTCGAGCTCGAGCCCGGCGATGCGGGACTCAGCCGCACGCTCGGTCTCGGCGAGGGTGTGCGGACCGGCCATGGGGGCTCCCTCCGTCACGTTCTCGCGGGCATTGGCCCGGCGCGCCTGCCTGCACAGTAGACGATCGGCGCCCGCATGGGCTGTTGAGCGATCTGCGGCGATGGGTGTCAGGCAAGCTCGGACGCCAGCAGCGAGCTGACGATCTCGCGGATCTTCAGCCCGACCGCGTCGGCATTGACGTTGACCTCGGCACCAGGCCCGTCGATGTCGAGGGTCTCCTGGGCGATCTCCATCGCGTCGATGACCCGGTCGTAGTAATCGGTGAAGATGCCCTCGAGGTACTGGTCGACTGCCCGGTTTCCGAGGGCGAAGTCACGGCTGACTGCCCACACCAGCTGGCTGCTGGACTCGTCGATCGGCGTCACGAGGTGGCTGAACCGCAGGCGCACCCATGTGCCGTCGGCGCCCTGCGCATCCCAGTGGTCCACCCATGCTGCAGGGCTCGGGAAGAAGCCGGACTGCTCGGTGCGATGCGGGGTATCGAGCGCGCATCCGACGATCTCTGCCTGCCACTCGGGCAGGGGAGCGGGCGGGTATTCGCGACGCAGGGAGACTGCCGTCTCGCTCACGATCACGTCGAGGGGCGGTGCCACGGTTCCGAGGGCCGCGGGTGCGATCTCCGGCGCGATGAAGGGGACCTGGGTGACATCGGCGAAGTTCTCGTGGAGCAGGAGGTAGGACGCGAGCACCTCCTCCTCGCCCGCGACCGTCGACCAGCCGTCGTCGTCGAGCCATGGCAGCTCGGGCACGCGTGCGAGTGCGGCCCGGCCAGGCTCGCCGACCCACACCCAGACGAGGCCGTCCTGCTCGCGGACGGGATAGCTCGCAACGGATGCGCCGTAGGGCACATGGGGCTGGCTGGGCACGCTCACGCACTGGCCGTCCGGCCCGTAGACGAAGCCGCACAGGCCGCACTGCACGGTGTCGCCGAGTAGCTCGCCGGCGCTGAGCGGGTAGGCGCGGTGCGCGCAGCGGTCTTCGAGCGCGACGACCGTGCCGGCCTGGGTGCGGTAGAGCACGACCGGAAGGCCGGCGATGCGCGTGGGGGTCAGGTCACGCACGATGTCGGTCGCAGTCGCGGGTGCGTACCAGCAGTTGCGAGGGACGGCTATGGCCATGCTCATGGCGTCTCCTACGGGTTGCGTGCGTCAGGGCACTTGCTACAGGTCGAGCGTGACGCGGCCCGACGAGCAGCGCGAGACGCAGATCATCATGGTCTCGTTGCTCGCCTTCTCCTCGTCGTTGAGGACGGAATCGCGATGGTCGACCTCTCCGTCCACGTCGATGATCACCGTCTCGCAGGTGCCGCAGATCCCCTCGTGGCACGAGCCCAGGACGCTGATGCCATGGTCCTCGACCGCGCGGAAGATCGAGCGGTCCGCGGGCACGGTGATGGTGATGCCCGTGCGGGCCAGCTCGACCTCGAACTCGACGTCGACGGCGCCCTCGATCTCCTTGGCGGCGAAGCGCTCGAGATGCAGTGAGCCGGCCGGCCAGCTCGCGCACCGCTGCTCCACCGCGCCGAGCAGGCCCTCGGGCCCGCACGTGTAGACGAGGGTGTCGGCCTGCGGGGTGCCGAGCCGCTCGTCGAGAGCCGCGGACATGAGTGCCACGTCGTTTCCGGGGAGCAAGGTCACGCGGTCGCCGTAGGCCTGCAGCTGCTGCGCGTAGGCCATGGACTCCAGGCTGCGCCCGCCGTAGAGAAGGGTCCAGTCGGCGCCGGCCGCCTCCGCCTCGGCGATCATCGGCAGCATGGGCGTCACCCCGATGCCTCCGGCGATGAAGACGTAGCGGGGCGAGCCCACGAGCGGGAAGTGGTTGCGCGGCCCGCGGATGCGGATGGTGCTCCCGGCCTTCACGCTGTCGTGGACGTACTTCGAGCCGCCGCGGCTGTTGGGCGCGTTCAGGATGCCCACCGTGTAGTGGCCCGCATCTCCAGGCGAACTGCACAGGGAGTACTGCCGCGTGATGTCGTCCGTGAGCACCAGGTCGATGTGAGCACCCGGGGTCCAGGCAGGCAGCGATGCGCCGGCCGGGTCTGCGAGCGTGACGGCCACGACGTCCTCGGCCACGGTTTCGTACGACGTGACGACGAGGTCTGCCTCGAACTCGTGGAGGCGGGTCTCGGTACCTGACATCCCTACTGGCCCTTGATCCGCACCGGGAAGCGCTTGACGCCGTTGACGAAGTTGCTGCGCACGCGCTCGATGTCGCCGGTCTGCTCGATCGAGGCCAGGCGCGGCAGCAGCTCTTCGAACAGGATCCGGATCTCCAGGCGGGCCAGGTTGGCGCCCAGGCAGCTGTGCGGGCCCTTGCCGAAGGTCATGTGGTCGTTAGGGAAGCGCGTGAGGTCGAGCTCATAGGGGTTCTCGAACTTCTCGGGGTCGCGGTTGCCGGACGCGAACCACATGACGACCTTGTCGCCTTCCTTGATCGTCTTGCCGTGCATCTCGACGTCCTTCGTCGCGGTGCGGCGGAAGTGGTAGACGGGCGAGGCGTAGCGGATGAGCTCCTCGACCATCTGCTGCGACTTGTCCATGTTCTCGACGAAGTACTTCAGCTGGTCGGGGTTGTCCATGAGGCCCTTCATGGCGAGGGTCATGGCCTGGCGGGTGGTCTCGTTGCCGGCGACGACCAGCAGCAGGAAGTAGTTGTCGAAGTCGGTGTCCGACAGTGGCATGCCGTCCTCGGGAATGCGGTTGATGATCTTGCTGACGAGGTCCTCGCCGTCGCCGCCGCGGCGCTCGGCCGCGAGCTTGCGCCCGTACTCGAAGATCTCCAGCGACACCGGGTTGCGGAAGGGCAGGTGCTTCCACTGCTGCGCCTCGTCGCTGTCGACGAGGACGTTCGACAGCTCGGGGTCGGAGAAGCCGACGATCGTGTTCCCCCACTCGATGAGCTGGGGGATCATGTCGTCCGGCACGTCGAGCAGGCGCGCGAGCACGTTGATCGGGAAGTCGGCCGCGATCGCGTCGACGAAGTCGACGTCCTCGCGGATGAGGGCCTCGTTGATCGACACGCGGGCGAGGTCGCGGAGGAACTCCTCGTACTTGCGCAGCTGGGCGACGCTGAAGTCGCGGGCGAGCAGCTTGCGCAGGGCCTGGTGGCGGGTGCCGTCGCTCTCGAGGATCGACCTGCGAAGGTCCTGGAACTCCGCGGGCGGCTCCTCCAGGTTGACGAACTTGGTCGACGTGAACGTATCGCCGTCCTTGTTGACCCTCTCGATGTCGTCGTAGCGGGTGAGCGACCAGAAGCCGTGCCCGTCGCTGGAGTGCTCGTCCTGCCAGTGCAGGGGATCCTCGGTGCGCAGGGTCTCGAACATGCCCCACGCCTCGTTGTCGACGAAGTAGTCGAGGTTGGTGAGGTCGACTTCCGACAGCGGGACCGGGGTGGGCTTCATCGAGGCTCCTGACGATGGCGGCGTGTGCTCTCAGCCCGGACGAAAGATCGTTCGGGCCCGAACGGAAGGCTAGATCCGGGCAGCCCGTGGGTCAAGGCAAACGGGCAACCTGGTCGATGAAGGCATCGACCAGGTCATGGGCCCGGCGTGCGGCGTCCTCGCCCTCCGCGAGCGTGTGCTGGTACAGGACGTCGGGATCCTGGCCGTCGGCCTCGGCGAGCGCCCGGCCGCCGTTGACCAGCCAGCCGTGCAGCCCCGCTGCAGTGAGCTCGGGATGGAACTGCACGGCGAGGTTTCGCCTGAGGACGAAGGCCTGCGAGGCCACCGAGTTGCGGGCGATCTCCCGTGCACCGGGCGGTACCTGCCAGCGGTCGTAGTGCCACTGGAACCACGGCCCCGGTCCGACCAGGCCCGGCTCCTGGCTCCAGATGGCCGTCCAGCCGATCTCCGGCTTCGGCGCACGTGCGACCGAGCCGCCGTGGAGGCGGGCGAGCAACTGGCCGCCGAAGCAGATGCCGAGCACGGGAATGCCCTGCTCGTCGGCCGTGCGCAGCCAGTCGAGCTCGGGCAGCAGCCACTTGCCGATGCTGGCGTCATCCCACGCCCCCCAGGGCGCACCCATCACGACGAGTGCGTCGAACGCGGACGGATCGGGGAAGTCGAAGTGCAGGTTCGGCTCGTGGAACTGCTCGCGGGGAACGACGATCATCTCGACGATCTCGTAGCCGCGGTGGGCGAACCGCTCGGCCACCGGCCCGGGCGGGCTGACGTGGTCGTGCTGGAGGAACAGGGCCCGCATGACACACCTCGCATTTCTTCGAAAGGGTTCCCTGGCGCGTGGGGAGCGCTTAGTATCCCGTAGATCGTTGGGGGCCGAACGATTCTTGGAAATATTCGGCGGGCCTCCGGGAGAGCACCCTCAGGAGTGAACATGGCAGCAGATCTGGCAGACGTCCGCCGCGAGCTTCAGGCGCAGGACATCGACATCCTGCGACTGGTGTGGCCCGACGTCCTGGGCATCACCCGGTCGAAGGACGTGACCGTCTCCCAGCTCGAGCGTGCCGCTGGGCACGGTCCGGCCTTCTGCCAGGCGACCTGGACGACGACGACCCGCGGCGGCGTGCTCGACGGCCACGGCAGCCTCCAGGACGGACTGTCGGACATGGTGTCGCGGCTCGATGCCTCGACCATCCGCCCCCTGCCGTGGGTGCCAGGCGTCGCCATCGGCATCGCCGACATCGACGAGCCGGACGGCTCGCCGAACATGATCTCGCCGCGCACTCTCCTGCGCCGCGTCATCAACGAGTACAAGCTGCTCGGACTCATCCCCATCGTCGGCCCCGAGCTCGAGTTCTACATGGCCCAGCAGGTCGACGGCCAGTGGCAGCGCATCCTGCAGAAGACCGGTCGCGTCTACCAGACCGGGGCGGGAGTCGATCCCGACGGGCACTTCCTCCACTTGCTGCGCATGATCGACCAGCTCAACATCGGCGCCTTCGCCGGCAACCACGAGTTCTGCCCTGCTCAGTACGAGATCAACCTCTGGCACAGCGAGGCACTCGATGCGGCCGACCGCTGCTTCCTGCTCAAGGCCGCGGTCAAGGACGTCCTCTACACGCGGGGAATCCTCGGCACCTTC
Source organism: uncultured Bifidobacteriaceae bacterium (assembly GCA_964344045.1). GTDB lineage: Bacteria > Actinomycetota > Actinomycetes > S36-B12 > S36-B12 > UBA10649. The sequence goes on along the minus strand of CAYFLP010000001.1, from coordinate 1,732 downwards.
CTCGGCAAGCCCTGGAGCGACGAGGGAGGAAGCGGCTTCCACCTCCACTTCTCGGTGACCGACGTCGAGGGCAACAACATGATGTTCGACGGCGACGAGCTCTCGACCATCGCGCAGCGCATGAATGCCGGAATCCTCGAGCACGCCAGCGCGCTCGTGGCCTTCTGCAACCCGACGATCAACGCCTACAAGCGGCTCGGCCCCGACACGATGGCGCCCTATCGCGCGAACTGGGGCTACGACAACCGCACGACCTTCGTCCGCATCCCGCCCGAGCGCGGCCAGGGCACGCGCCTGGAGGTGCGCATCGGCGACGGTGCCGCGAACCCGTACGTCGTCGTCGCCGTGATCCTCGCTGCCGCGCTCGACGGCCTGCGCCGCCAGCTCCCGAACCCGGAGCCCTCGTCCGGCTGGTCGTACTCCGATGAATCGCGCCCGACCATCCCGCTGAGCCTCAGCGAGTCCCTCGACGCCCTGCGCTCGGACACGTTCCTCGTCGAGCTCCTGGGCGAGGCGTTCGTGTCGACGTACGAGACCCTCAAGCGCGACGAGATCGCCCGGTACGAGGACGAGGTCGAGGACCCGACGACGCGCGAGGTGACCGCGTGGGAGCACGAGGAGTACATCCAGGACTACTGATCGTGGCCGGCCACGAGGAGTAGGGCACGATTCACCCGTGCAGCACTACATCCTCAGCCTGAAGTGCCAGGACGGGCCGGGCATCATCCACGCCGTCTCCGGCGCCCTTCTCGAATCGGGCGCCAACGTGCTCGAGCAGGCTCAGTTCACTGATGAGGAGACGGGCCTGTTCGCCCTGCGCACCCGTTTCGAGGCTGCTGCGGGCAGTGCCGCAGAGTTCGAGGCCGTCGTGCGCGAGCGAGCCGCAGCGTTCGCGCCCGTTGTCGAAGTGCGCGACGAGTCACGCCGCCGCCGGGCGCTGATCATGGTCTCGAAGTACGACCACTGCCTGGTCGACCTGCTCTACCGGCACGAGCTGGGCGAGCTGCCCATCGACATCCCGGTCATCGTCTCCAACCACGAGGACTGCAGGGGGGTGGCCGAGCGGCACGGCATCCCCTTCGTCCTGATCCCCGTCACCCCGCAGTCGAAGCCGCAGGCCGAGGCCAGGTTGCTCGAGCTCGTCGACGACCATCGGATCGACGTCGTGGTGCTCGCGCGCTACATGCAGGTGCTCTCGGACGACCTGTGCTCGCGGCTGCCGGGGCGGATCATCAACATCCACCACTCGTTCCTGCCCGGCTTCAAGGGCGCCCGCCCGTACCACCAGGCCCACGCCCGCGGCGTGAAGCTCATCGGTGCCACCGCCCACTACGTCACGGCCGACCTCGACGAGGGGCCGATCATCGAGCAGGGCGTCGAGCGCGTCGACCATGCATCGACCCCGGACGACCTCGCGGAGATCGGCCGGGATGTCGAGCGGCTGGTGCTCGCGCGGGCCGTGCGACTGTTCGCCGAGGACAGGATCGTCCTCAACGGCAAGCGCACCATCGTCTTCGGCTAGGAGATCATCCCTCGCAGGCGAGTGGGGGGTTGTGGCTGAAGAATCGGGGATTCTTCAGCCACAACCCCCCACTCGGTGAGGTGCGAGCGTGACTGCGGGCCTAGATCGGGCGTGAACGATCCTCGATGAGCGTGCCGCCTGCGAAGGTGGTGCCGACCTCGCAGAAGTAGCCGGCGATGATCTCGTCGACCGGCAGGAGCGAGGCGGGCT